>JAJYSO010000107.1 GCA_021793535.1 Bacteroidota bacterium
TCAAAATCTTTATCGGGATCTAGCGTATTTGAAAAGCGAACATTAATGGCTATCGTTAGCCGGTTTTGTGCTGCTGTGTTATCTTGTTGAGACGTCATCGGAGCGATATAAAATTGTGTGATCTCTCCCTCGAACACCAAATCTCCCCCATCATTGGTCAGCCCCAAGTTGGTCTGGTTTTGAATCAAATCTTGCAAAGCAAGCGTGAAGGTACGATCAATTCCCGGCTCGATCAAATCAGCCTCATTCTGAAACTGTCGAACCGTAAAGGTTTCCGCATCACCCGTATCTGCACCCGTAAAAGAATAGATGCCACAAGAAACCAAAAGGCATAGGGCCATTGTTGTCACTCCCCAGCGAATCCACCCGCCACTCCTGCCTTTTTGAGTCCTCTTTACGTTCATAAGTTGTACAGTTTTATTTTTCGATAAAGGGTTCGCTCACTAATCCCCAACTCCTCTGCAGCAGCTTTTCGCTTGCCATGACTGCGCTCCAAAGCCTTTTTTATAAGCTCAATTTCTTTTTCCTGCAAAGAGAGGGTCTCTTCTTCCTCCACTTCTTCCGCATAATGATACGGATCTTTCTGCGGGTAATGTTGCTCTTCTTCCGATGCTTTTTTATCTGGAAGTTGAAGAATCTCCAATTCCGCATTATCAAAATCCGAGTGAGGATCTTCTGCACCGTATATTTTTTTGATCAGCCCGCGATTTTCACGTTGTACATCTTTCCCACTCCCTTTTTCTAATAGAGTTGCCGTTAATTTCTTTAAGTCATTGATGTCATTCTTCATATCAAACAACACCTTGTACAAAATCTCCCTTTCGTTGCTAAAATTACTTTGCTCCTCATGATTCATAACCACTGCAGGCAAACGGTTCAGGTCCTTCGGCAAATAATGTCGCAACGTCTGTTTGTCAATGGTCCGTTTTTTTTCCAGAACAGAAATTTGCTCGGTTACATTGCGCAGCTGCCGAATGTTACCTTCCCATCGATTGTTCTCCAACAATTCCCTAGCATCCTCTTCTAAACGCACGGTCGGCATTTTATATTTCAATCCAAAATCAGAAGCGAATTTTCGAAACAACAGGTGAATATCCTCTCGGCGTTCCCGAAGTGGAGGCAAGTGGATTTCTATCGTGCTTAACCGATAATACAAGTCCTCTCTAAACTTCCCTTTTTTTATCGCTTCACTCATCTTTACGTTGGTGGCCGCAACAATGCGAACATTGGTTTTTTGCACTTCAGAGGAGCCCACTTTGATGAATTCTCCATTTTCCAACACCCGCAACAAACGGACCTGTGTGGTCAAGGGAAGTTCTCCCACTTCATCTAAAAAGATCGTTCCCCCATCAGCTTCTTCAAAATAGCCGCTTCTTGTTTTTGTAGCGCCGGTGAATGCGCCCTTTTCATGACCGAACAATTCACTGTCAATCGTTCCTTCAGGGATGGCCCCACAGTTAACGGCAATGTATTTATTGTGTTTGCGATGCGATTCTGCATGAATGATTTTTGGAATGCTTTCCTTTCCCACGCCACTCTCTCCCGTTACTAAAACAGAAATGTCTGTAGGCGCGACCTGTAAAGCCTTTTCTATGGCCCGGTTTAACCCCGGATCATTCCCAATAATCTCAAATCGTTGTTTAACAGCTTGTATAGACTCCATAAAATAAATAGACGGCCTAGCGCCTTTACCCAGTATTTAATTGTTTGAGGAATACCCCACGGCTTCTCCAATAAGGGTAGCGGTGGTACAGTCCAAAATCTTTACGTTGACAAAGTCTCCAATTTTATAATCTCCCTTCGGGAAGACTACCATAGTATTCTGGGAATTTCTTCCCGCCCAGTCTTCGTCCGATTTTTTAGATGCTTTCTCGATCAGCACTTCCTCTACTTTTCCCACATGTTTTTGAGTATTGTAATGGGAGTATTTTTGCTGCAATTCGATCACCTCGGATAAGCGGCGCTTTTTGACCTCTTCCGGAACGTCATCCTCCATCTTGTTTCCCGCTCGTGTCCCCGGACGTTCTGAATAGGCGAACATATACCCAAAATCGTATTTTACGCGATTCATCAGATCCAGCGTATCTTGATGGTCTTCTTCGGTTTCTCCACAAAATCCGGTCATCATATCAAAAGAAATGGCCACCTCAGGAATCCTCTTTCGAATCTTTTCAATTAACTCGAAATATTCCTCTCGAGTGTGTTTGCGATTCATGGCTTTTAGAATGCGGTTACTCCCGCTTTGGACCGGCAAGTGAATGTACTTACAAATATTGTCGTACCTGGCCATCACCTCCACCACATCCATGGTCATATCTTGTGGGTTTGAAGTCGAAAATCGAATGCGCATCTTGGGTTGGGCCGTGGCCACAAGTTCCAACAAATCTGAAAAATAAAGAGCATTGGCCTTTTGCTCTTCCGTCGCCTTTTTAAAATCTTTTTTCAATCCGCCTCCATACCACAAGTAACTGTCCACGTTTTGTCCCAATAACGTAATTTCTTTATACCCTTTATCGGCGAGTTCATTCACTTCCCGAACAATACTTTCAGGAGAGCGACTGCGCTCTCGTCCCCTTGTAAAAGGGACCACACAAAAGGTACACATGTTGTCGCAACCTCGAGTAATCGAAACAAAAGCAGTGACTCCATTGCTCTGTAAACGCACAGGAGAGATATCCCCATAGGTCTCATCCTTAGACAAAATCACATTGACTGCATCGCGTCCATTGTCCACCTCTCGAACCAGATTGGGCAAGTCTTTATAGGCATCCGGGCCCGCTACCAAATCGACGATCTTTTCCTCTTCCAGCAATTGGGTTTTTAAACGCTCAGCCATACAGCCCAAGACCCCTACCTTCATACTGGGGTTGTGATCCCGTTTTACGGCATTGTATTTTTCGAGTCGTTTGCGAACCGTATCTTCAGCTTTAGCACGAATGGCGCAAGTATTGACAAATACAAAATCAGCCTCCGCCAAAGTATCGGTTAACCCGAACCCCTCCTTTTCCATAATGGAAGCGACAATTTCACTGTCGTTAAAATTCATGGCACAACCATAACTCTCTATATAGAACTTGCGATCAAATGTCTTTTGCTCCTTTTGTCTTGCATTTTGTTTTTTATCAGCAGTCAGGACTTCTCCTTGACGTCGCTCATCATGTATATTAAAAATGCTTTTCATAATCTAATTATTTTGATGGGCAAAGATATTAAATTCAACAGGATGACAAACTGTCAGCACTTTTTTTAACGTCGTCCGAGATCAATTTGGACCTATTTTAAATTACCTCATTCCTATTAAAACACAAAAATAAGCAGGTAAAAAACACGAATACTCGCCCACTTTCAAGGTACAAACTTTTACCTTCATTTCCAGCGATCGCATTGAAAATCAAAAAAATCTTGTAGTTTTGCAACCTAAAACACGATACTATGGCAAAGAATTTAGTGATTGTTGAGTCCCCTGCAAAGGCAAAAACGATTGAAAAATTCTTAGGAAAAAATTATACGGTAAAATCTAGTTTCGGGCATATTGCTGATCTGCCCACCAAGGAACTCGGTGTAGATGTCGAAAAAAATTTTAAACCTAAATACAGAGTTAGCAGCGATAAAAAAAAGCTGGTTAAAGAATTGAGTGATCTGGCCCAAAAATCAGAGATCGTCTGGTTGGCCAGTGATGAAGACCGAGAAGGAGAAGCCATTGCGTGGCATTTGGCCCAAGAACTAAACCTAAAAAACAAAGACGTTCGGCGGATCGTCTTTAACGAGATTACAAAATTCGCCATTCTAAACGCCATTGAAAATCCACGAAAAATTGATCAAAACTTAGTCGACGCCCAACAAGCCCGGCGGATCCTCGATCGACTGGTCGGGTATGAGCTCTCCCCCATTTTATGGCGAAAAGTAAAAGGAGGGCTTTCTGCGGGAAGAGTGCAATCGGTAGCGGTTCGGCTCATTGTGGAACGCGAGCGTGAAATTCTGGACTTCAAGCCGACCAACTCCTTTAGAATAGATGCAGAGTTTTCGACAGTAGAAGGAGACCTTTTCCGGGCAAAACTACCCGGAAACCTCAAAAATGAAGTGGAAGCTCAAGATTTTCTCAACCAAAACAAAGGAGCAAAATTCAAAGTAGAGGAGTTGATTAAAAAACCGAGTAAAAAGACTCCTGCTCCCCCGTTCACCACCTCTACCCTACAACAAGAGGCCGCTAGGAAACTCTATTTTTCAGTAGGAAAAACCATGATGCTCGCCCAACGCCTATATGAAGCCGGACACATCACCTATATGAGAACCGATAGCGTAAACCTCTCTGTTGAAGCCAAAAAGGGAGCGGCGCAAGAGATCGAAAAAGCTTATGGTAAAGCCTATGCCAAAACGCGAAACTACAAGAGTAAAGCCAAAGGGGCTCAAGAGGCACACGAGGCCATTCGACCAACCAATTTTGCACACCACTCCATCCAGGCGGATCCAGACCAAAAACGGCTGTATGAACTGATTTGGAAGCGCGGAATAGCCTCCCAAATGAGTGACGCTAAATTAGAGCGAACGCAGGTAAAAATCAGCAGCGATACACATGAAAAACTCTTTTCAGCCAAGGGGGAAATCATCACCTTCGAAGGCTTTTTAAAAGTTTATTTGGAAGGTACGGATGAAGAAATTGAAGAACAAACTGGACTGCTGCCACAGATGAATGTCGGCGACAAACTCCAAAACATCTTCATCACGGCCACAGAACGGTTTACAAGACCTCCGGCGCGGTTTACAGAGGCCTCCCTAGTTCGGGAACTGGAATCTTTGGGAATCGGACGCCCGTCCACTTATGCCCCTACGATTTCGACCATCCAAAACAGAAAATACATCGAACGTGGGAGCATTGAGGGAGAAGACCGAAAGTACACCGTACTCACCCTCAAAAATGCCGAGGTTACATCCCAAAAGAAAACCGAAAAAGTAGGTGGCGACAAGGGCAAACTTATTCCAACGGACGTAGGTATGGTAGTCACCGATTTCTTGGTCAAGCACTTTAGTCACATTTTGGATTACAATTTCACTGCCGAAGTCGAAGAAGACTTTGACCGCATTGCCTCGGGAAATGAAGAGTGGACCAAAATGATGCAATCCTTCTATGACAAATTTCATCCCACAGTTAAAGATGTGGAAGAGAATGCAGATCGGGAGGTAGGAGAACGCCTGTTGGGGAAAGACCCCAAAACCGGCAAGCCCGTAAGTGTCCGATTAGGAAAGTACGGCCCCATGGTCCAACTCGGTTCTGTTGAGGATGAAGAAAAACCAGAATTTGCCAGTCTCGCCCAAGGGCAAACGTTAAACAATATAACCTTTGAAGAAGCGTTAGAACTATTAAAGCTTCCCAAAGAGTTGGGAGAGTACAAAGGGGATAAAGTATTGGTCAACAACGGCCGTTACGGGCCCTACGTGAAATACGGCAAGAAGTACGTTTCTCTTCCAAAAGGGGAGCAACCTACAGATATTGACTTTGATTATGCCGTGGAGCTCATTCAGGCAAAAGAGAAAGCCGATGCACCCATCTACGAATATGAAGGACTCCCGGTGACCAAGGGAAAAGGCCGGTTTGGACCTTTCATCAAATGGAATGAGATGTTTATCAATGTCAACAAAAGTTACGACTTTGATCATTTGAGCGACGAAGACATTGTCGAACTCATCGAAAAGAAAAAGAAGAAGGAAGCTGAAAAAATCATCCACAATTGGACAAAAGAAGGGATTCGGGTAGAGAAAACAAGATGGAAAAGGAGCAAGATTATCCAAGGGAAAACGAAGATTGAGCTACCCAAAGAAGTAGATGCTCAAGCATTGACCCTTAAAGAAGTAAAGGAAATCATTGCCAAAAAAACAGCAACCCAGAAAAAAAAGCGAAAGGCAAGAAAAAAATAGGCATTTGAAACCGATAAATTTAGACTTTTTCGAACCTGTTCACCAGGCCCTTGTTGAGGGGCTTGAGCGTTTACATCCCTCAGTCATCGGACACCACATCAGGTTGCATACCTCCAAAAACAAAACCATTGATCTAGAAGAGTGCCAGATTGCCATTTTAGGAGTTTGTGAAAATCGAGGCGAGCGGCAATCTCCTGCAAAGAATTCCTTTAATTTCAATAAGGTAAGATCCGAGCTCTATGCACTCTTTCCGGGAAATTGGGAACTCAACATAGCTGATCTTGGCGATATTTTACCTGGGGAGCGTCTAGAAGATACCCTCTATGCTTTAAAAGAGACCCTCGAAACACTACTGGAAAATCATGTTTTTCCCATTCTTTTGGGTGGAAGTCAAGATTTGACCTACACCCAGTACCGCGCCTACGATAGGTTTTCAAAGATGGTTAACCTAGTCAATATCGATGGGCGTTTCGACATCGGAGACGCCGAGGCTGAAATTTCCGATACCTCTTACGTGGGAAA
>JAJYSO010000108.1 GCA_021793535.1 Bacteroidota bacterium
TGCGTCTCTTATCAGCAATTGACTGCTTATGATCAGCCTGATGGACAAAAGATAACCAACCTGCAATTCTCACCCAATGGTCAATGGCTCGTCTATACCCGAGGAGGGGAATTGGGAGGAAACTGGGACCGCGAACAACCCTCCAACGCTACCTCAATGCCGAAGCCATATCAACCGGAAATCAGAGCACTTCGAGTAAAGGATAAAAAAGACATCCTACTGGTTAAAAACCCTAATGATGCGCAAGCGGCAATATCTCCTAATAACAAAGACATTGCTTTTATTAAAAATAATAAGGTTTGGGGAGTGAGCCTTACAGATTCAGAAGATCCCAACCCTCATCAATTAATTGATTCCAAAGGTAATTTCGGATCGCTAAGCTGGTCTGCAGATGGCACTAAATTGGCTTTTGTTTCCCATCGTGGAAGTCATTCCTTTGTAGGGGTTTATCGCGATCAAAAAACGCCAATTCAATGGCTGGATCCGAATTATACCTATGATGAAAGTCCAAGCTGGTCTCCAGATGGGAATGCCATTGTCTTTGTACGGCGTCAATTTTGGAACAACCCCAAAAATGCACTTTTAGAACGTCAACCACGTCCTTGGGAAATCCGAACCATCGCACTGAATGAAAAAAACAGCAAAGTCGTTTGGAAATCCTCAAAAACATTAAATGGATCCGTGCCCACTACTCATGGACGTTATAACTTGCATTGGGCAGCAAACAACCGAATTACCTTTTTATCAACAGAGGATAACTGGCCTCATCTTTATTCTGTCTCCACCGAAGGAGGAGAGCCACTTTTGTTGACGCCAGGAGAATTTATGACCGAACATATTAGCCTTTCACCAGATAAAAAGAAGCTAATTTTCAGTGCCAATACAGGTCCAGACAAATTAGATATAGACAGACGCCATATTGGTATTGTTTCAGTGGATCAAGCAGATATGAAAATTCTCACTCCGGGAGAAGGTTTGGAAGTTTTCCCTGTATTTTATGACAAAGATAATTTTGCTTACCTAGGATCGGACGCTTACCAGCCGGTATTGCCGGAAATACGTCCCTTTAACAACAGCGAACGCACCAAGGGAACCGTCATCGGAGATGACGAGCTTTCAAAAGATGTATTTTCCCAAGCCAATTTTGTAAAACCTAAACAAGTAATTTATAAGGCACCGGACGGAACGCCTATTCATGCCATGCTCTTTGAAAAACCAGGAGGGAGTAAAAAACCAGGAATTGTCAGTATACACGGTGGTCCGATGAGACAGATGACCTTGGGATGGAACTACAGTAGCTATTATGCCACACATTATGCCATCAACCAATGGCTTGTGTCTCAGGGATTCACAGTATTGTGGGTCAACTATAGAAGAGGGATCGGTTATGGAAATGAATTTCACCAACCTGCAGATGCAGGAGATCAAGGTGCTTCAGAATATCAAGATATCTTAGCCGGAGGTCAATGGCTGGCAAAACATGATGGAGTAGACGCAGATCGGATAGGTGTATATGGCGGCTCGTATGGAGGATATTTGACAGCCATGGCCTTGGCCAAAAACTCAGATCTATTTGTGGCTGGAGTAGATATTTCGGGTGTTCATAATCGCCTTAGCGGAAGCCTGTCTCGTGAAAAAGAATTCGAGAAGCATCCCGATGAAGAAAAGGCAAGAGAAGTAGCCTATCACTCTTGGCCTATTGCTTTTGTCGATCAATGGACCTCCCCGGTACTGGTCATTCACGGCGATGACGATCGAAATGTACGTTTCAATCAAAGCGTAGACTTAGTTAATCGTCTACAGGATAAAAGGGTCGAGTATGAGACCTTAGTTATTCCCGATGATACCCATCATTGGTTATACCACGAAAATCTTTTGAAGGTATACAATGCAACTACTGATTTTTTGATACGAAAAGTCAAAGATAAATAAGCAATACTCCTTATTCATACCCCTAGAATATGAACATTTCAAAAATAATATGGTCAGTGGCGGCGCTCTTTATAACCGCCACTTTAAAGGCACAATCCGATACCGAACAAGCGGCGCCCAAATACCAAAAAGAGATAGATAAGCTGATTAAAAACGATCAAGTTTCCAAGGCTTTTCAATTCATCAAAGATTTTGATCAGGAAACCATAAACAACCAGATTAAACTGACGGAAATTGAAGCCCCACCTTTTAAAGAACATAAATTCGGAAAGCCCAAGTTGTTTGCTCAACTGCTCAATGAGTACGGAGCAGACTCTGTTTGGGTGGACGAGATCGGAAACGTGATTGGTTTGAAAAAAGGTACCGAACGTCAAAAAGTTCTGGCTTTTGCCGGTCATATCGATACGGTCTTTCCCGAAGGGACGGATGTAACGGTCAAACATTCGGGAGATACCCTGTATGCCCCGGGAATTGCAGATGACGGTCGTGGTCTAACCACTGTATTGACGGTGTTGAAAACCCTTTCGGAAAATAAAATCGAAACCGCAAACGATATCCTTTTTATTGGAAATATGGGAGAAGAAGGTTTAGGGGATTTAAGGGGAATGAAGGCATTATTCGGTGAGGATGGACCAAAGATCGATGCCTTTATATCCATCGATGGAACCGGAGTGAATCGCATTGTAAACGGAGGTTTGGGCTCTCATCGATATAAAGTTACCTTTAACGGTCCCGGAGGACATTCTTGGGGTAGTTTTGGGTTGGCTAATCCGGCGCATGCTATGGGGGAAGCTATCTCCATATTTGTCAAGAATGCGGATGAATTTACCAAAGAAGGAAGCAAAACCAGCTATAATGTAGGGCGAATGAACGGAGGAACCTCCGTAAATTCAGTACCTTTTTCAGTATGGATGGAAGTGGATATGCGCGCTTTGGATCCTGAACGTTTAAATACAATCGATCATATTTTACAAGAAGCCATCAAAGAAGGGGTGGCGCAACAAAATGAAATTCGTCGCTTGGGCGATCCCGTTACCGTAGATGTGGAAATGATCGGAGACCGTCCATCAGGCCATACAGCAAAAGAGACTCCCCTGGTTCAAAGGGGAATCGCAGCCAACACAGCCATGGGAGCTAAAGCGGTCTTGGGAACAGGCTCTACAGATGCCAATATTCCTATTTCACTGGGGATTCCAGCTATAACCCTCGGAGGTGGTGGTGTGGCTGGCGGGGGCCATTCTTTACACGAATGGTTTCTCAACAAAGAAGGTTATAAGGGTATTCAGCGTACTCTTTTGGTGGTGTTGGCAGAGGCAGGAATGAAAACCAAGTAAGAGGGCAGAGAAAATGCTCGAAGCAGATCGCCCTTAAAATGAGTATGAATGAATGAATGAATGAAGGAATGAACGAAAGAAAGAAAAATCATGTATAAAAAAGTTCTAATTGCACTAACCCTCTTTTTTAGTCTGAATACTTTTTCACAGAAAATAGTAGATCGAGACGGAGAAATATTTGACATGGTCAATGAGATTTCAAGGGATTCCTTAGAGGGATATATTTCCAAATTGGTCAGTTTTAAAACCCGACATACCCTTAGCGCTCAGGATAAGGCCGACAAGGGAATAGGGGCGGCACGGAATTACGTCCTTAAAAAGTTTCAACAATTTGCTAAAAAGTCGGGAGGCAGATTCGAGGCGTATATCGACACGACTACCCTACAGCCTGATGGTAATCGAGTAGACCGAAAGGTCAAGTTCGGCAATGTGATGGGTGTTTTAAAAGGGACGGATGACCGTGTCCTAATCATCAGCGGTCACCTGGATAGTCGAAGATCCAACGTGATGGACTCAATCGGCATCGCTCCGGGTGCCAATGACGATGGGAGCGGTACCGCGGCAGTTATTGAAGCAGCCCGCGTAATGAGTGCTCATGAGTTTGGGGCAACCATTATTTTTGTTGCGGTCAGTGGAGAAGAACAGGGACTCCTCGGAGCTAACTTTTTAGCTGAACGGGCCAAAAAAGAAAATTGGAACGTTGTTGCTATGCTCAACGACGACATGATCGGCAGTATAGACAGTGACGGAACCTTGATTAAAGACAATACCAAATTTAGAGTTTTCAGTGAAGGGATCCCGCATTATAAGCCAGAAGAAAAAATTAAACAAATCATTGGACAAGGCTTGGAGAATGACGGAGCTTCACGACAATTAGCAAGATACGTCAAAGAAGTAGGGGAGCGCTACGTGGATAATTTAGAGGTGAAACTCATGTATCGTACTGATCGATTTTTAAGAGGAGGCGATCATCTGCCCTTTTTAAGAAATGGCTTTACGGCTGTTCGACTCACGGAAATGTATGAGAATTACCCCCATACTCATCAAGATATCCGACAGGAGGACGGAATCCAATACGGAGATCTCATTGAATTTGTCGATTTCGAATACTTAAGGAAAAATACGGGCATCAATGTGGCCGTATTGTCTAATCTGGCAAAGGCTGTGGGGAAACCCCAGAAGGTGAATATGGAAGTGAAAAAACTGACCAATTATACTACTTTACATTGGGAGAAACCACTAAATGGAACACCGAAAGGGTATTACATCTTGATGAGAGAAACATCTTCTGCCATGTGGGAGAAAAAAATATTCACCACCGAAAACAGCATAGAATTACCATTTTCAAAAGACAACTACTTCTTTGCTGTTCAAAGTGTATCGCAGGAAGGTAACGAAAGCTTGCCGGTGGTTCCAAACCCCGGAGTTGGAGAAGCTTTTTAAAGCCTCTTTCTCCTTAAAAGAAATAGAGATTCCAGCGATACGGCTTTTCGAGCCCTGTTGCGGAGCAGTAAAAAACGAAGTAAGAGATAAAGGTACGTTTTCTATTGTGATCGCACCGATTTGTTGAGTCATAGAAGAAGTGGGGTTTACCAAAGCCAGATCACCTATGCCAAACCAATCTTTCTACAATGCCAGAGTATAAAAAGAGGATTGCCTTTATTGCCGGACCTTTGTTATTCATTCTGGTCCAACTCATTCCTTTTGAAGGGCTGTCTCACCAAGGACGCTCTATTTTGGCAGGAACAGCATGGATTGCCCTATGGTGGATCATGGAGCCGGTATCTATACCCGTAACTTCTTTATTACCCATTGTACTGTTTCCCCTATCTGGAGGCTTATCAATTGCTGACACTACAGCCTCCTATGGAAATCCAATCATATATTTGTTTTTAGGGGGATTCGTCATTGGACTGGCCGTGGAAAGATGGAATTTACACAAACGTGTAGCTTTTGGAATCCTCCATCTTTTTGGACTCCGAGAAAAACGGGTCATTTTGGGAATGATGGTCGCTTCTGCATTTTTGTCCTTTTGGATCTCTAGTGTACCGGTAACCATCATGATGTTGCCCATCGGTATATCACTCATTCAAAGCTTCGGTGGACGCCAACCCTTTGCCCGTTCTTTACTCTTAGGAATCGCCTATGCCGCCTCTATTGGGGGCAATGCCACCTTAATCGGTTCTACCCCCAACATTATAATGGTCGGTATTATACAGGAAACTTTACAGGTAGAAATATCCTTCTTGAAATGGATGTTGTTCGCCACTCCATTTGTAGGGGTACTCCTGCTGGCTTCTTGGCTCATTTTAACGCGTTATAAGCAAGCCGAAGACGCTATCGCAGTTTCCTCCTTTCAACTGCCTAATCTGGGAAAAATGAACCGAACTGAAAAGCGCGTATTGGTGGTATTTTCCATTACCGTATTTTTGTGGCTGACGCGTACTTTTCTTTGGAACCGCTGGTTTCCAAGTCTAAGTGATCCTATGATTGCCATTATGGGAGCTCTGTTGATGTTCTTGATTCCCTCGGGAGTAAAAAATAAAGGAAATCTGATGAACTGGGAGGAAGCCAAAAAATTGCCTTGGGGCACCTTATTGCTATTCGGTGCAGGTTTGGCCATTGCCAAAGGATTTTCTGCTACGGATTTGACACAGTGGCTGGGGAATTTATTTATTCAATTGGATGGTCTACCGGAAGCCCTATTTGTATTGATCATCATTGTTGGAATCAACGCCATGACGGAAATCAACTCCAATACAGCCACTGCCAGCATGATGATTCCATTGGTTATCTCCATTGGCCATTCCCTAGGAATGGAAGTGCTCCCACTTTTAGCAGCAGTGTCTTTTTCAGCCTCTTCAGCTTTTATGTTACCGGTATCCACCCCTCCCAATGCCATTGTTTTTAGTACGGGCAAGGTGAGCATACCCCAGATGATGCGCGCGGGGTTCGCGCTTAATTTAACGGCCGTTTTGTTGATCTTTTTAACGGTACGTTATTTTTGGGGAGTCGTATTTTAAAGGCTACTTTTACAGTGTAATGCTGTGGAAAACAAGATCGCTTTTTCGAATATAGATCTCGAGATTGAATAGATTTGAACCTATAAAAATGAATGGAAAATGAAAACTTTTTGTACA
>JAJYSO010000109.1 GCA_021793535.1 Bacteroidota bacterium
ATCGACCAGTTCGATTTCGATGGCCACCAAATCAATGTGCGCAGGTATAAGGTCTAGGTTTGGCGTATCGGTTTGAACAATGGCTTCTTGGGCGGTAATATTATGTTCCAAGACTTCATATGTGCCCTTTTCCACACTGTCCACATCGATTCCAAGACTAGAGCTCGCATTGGCTTGAGGATCTGCATCAATTACTAAAACTTTTCTTTCCAAAACCCCGAGCGCTGCAGCTAGGTTAACGGCGGTGGTGGTTTTGCCCACTCCTCCTTTTTGGTTGGCAATAGCAATTATTTTTCCCATTCAGTTTATTTTAGCGCATAAAAATACAATTAATTTACGCCAAAGAAAAATTCATAATTTCAATATCCTGTCTTTTAAGCGGTGGAGGCGTTGAATTTTATCTTTTCACACCAAATTATTATTTTGTTTTTATCGAAGGATTGTGTGCAGAACAAGTAATCTTCCCCTCCCTCTGCAATACGGTGGATTCGGCGGATCTGTTTTACAGACAAAGGAAAGTTGCGAGTAGTAATGTGTGCATTTTTTAGATGCAAGGATTTAAGGTTCTTTTTGTTGTAGGGCAGACACTTTATAATTCTGAATCGGCGCCCTGGAAAATCCACGAGCTGGGTGGAGGTGTAGAGGTGTGTATGTACTGCCAACTTATCTAAATTGTAATCTTTGGCCACTTTTTTAAACAACCCTGCCTTTAAAATGGCCGAATTGGGTTCGTATAGATAGGTTTGTGGATAGTTGTAGGTGTTTTGTATAGGCTTTTCCTCCCCCCAAAAGGAAAGGAAAGTTTGGAGACGATGAGTCCCAAAGTTGACGGTTTTAATACGGATTTTTTGCCGGGATTGCTCCCCGATGATCCAGAGCAGTTCTTTTACGTCATTTTTGACGGCCACGATGTGTATCTCTTGCACCGTTTGGATTTGCTCTAGTCCCATTTGTAGATCTAAAAGAGGAGAGGTCTTTAGTAAAATCTTCTTAGATTTGGACAATAGAAGGGTGAGGTGTTTGAGGATATTAGGTTCACTCTCTTCCAATTTAAATATTTTTTGATCCGCTTGAGATCGCCTGCCCGGATCAGCGTATATCCAATCTATCTTTTGGGTTTGCTTTTTCACATAGTCTAGACTGTTTCCCACAATGTAAGTAGGGGTTTTAAGAGGATTTAAAAGGGAAAGGTTGTGTCGGACAATTTCGGCTAAATCCGGGTCCTGCTCACAATAGATGACACGATTGAATTTTTGTAAAAAGAAATAATCATCCACTCCGAATCCTCCGGTGATATCGATCAGGGAATGCCCTTCTAAGAGGCCAGCCTTATAATTTGCCGTGATTTCAGAGGAAGATTGAGAGAGATTGAGCGTGGGTGGATAATAGATTCCCCTTGTTTTAAACCATGTTGGCAGCTTTTTTTGGATTCTCTTTTTTCCTTCAATTTGCTGTGCCAATTCTTTCCCAGAAACATGCTCAAAAGAGCTTCCTTTGAGAATTATTTGTGCAGGATTGTCATGGAGATGTTGGTCTATAAATGCTTGTACAGTCTTGGATAAGATTGAAGGGTTGAGCATAGTTATAGACCTTTGGTGAGGTATTTTACGATTTTGTATTTACTAAGAACTTCTTTGGCTACCACTTTGATTGCGGTATAGGTGGGCACAGCAACGATCATCCCAAAGACTCCAAATAATATCCCAGCAATGATTATGATCAGAAAAATTTCCAGTGGGTGAGATTTTACACTTTGCCCGAAGATTAAGGGTTGGTTAATAAGGTTGTCAATAACCTGTGTGACCAGGTATCCTGCCAGGACGTAAAACATATTGGGTAAGACAACGGAAGAAAAATCGGACCCTAGGTGATTGGAACCCACTAAAAAAACCATTAGAATCCCCGCAGCTACAGGGCCCAAATAAGGGACAATATTCAAAAAAGCACAGATGAAGGCGACCGCGATGGGGTTTTTGGCTTCAAAAGTGTACAATAGAATCGTGTACAAGACAAAGAGTATAAAAATTTGCAGGGCAATACCGATAAAGTACCGAGAAAGAAGGTTTTTAATTTTGGTAAAGATGCGCTTAAAACGCTCTTCGTTTCCCTGTTTGGCAAAAGCTAGGAAAGTATTTAGCATCAAATTACTGTCGGTTAAGAAAAAGAAGGAAATAAAAATGACGGCAAAAGAGCCAATGATGATTGCTCCTACTTTTCCGAAGATTGAACTCATAAAAATCGGAACTGACTTAAAATCAAAGTCCTCTAGATAATTCGTGATATTGATGCGATCAAATAGATCTTTGCGTTCTATACCCAGAAAATCACGGACCTGGTAGTTGAGCATATTTAAATTCGTTTTCAGTTCTTCGAGATTGAGTTTAGCAAAATTTTCGCTTTGTTGGTTAATTACCGGAATTAATGTCGATACGATTCCCAAAATCACCCCGAAAATTAAAAACAGAGTGATGACTACCGAGAGGTTTGTGGGAAAACGCAGCCGGGATTCAAAGAAGAAGACAATGGGCCTTCCGATCAAGGCAATAACTGCTGCAATGGCGATATATAAGAGAATGGATTGAATTTTGTATAGAAAAAATAAAAGCAAGGCTATTCCTGCTATAACAGCGAGCGCACGTAAAATACCATTGGCAATTATTTTAGAATTCATATCAAGTGTTTAGAAAAACAAAAATAATTGATTTATTGATAGGGAGGGCTTTTCTGGACAATGAATTGAATTGAAGTGTAGCTAGGTACTGATTTCCGAGGCAATTGCACAGTATCCGTTGGTGCTTAATAGTAGGTAAGTGTGGAGTTGAGGGGTCCGCAACTATGCATTGAAACGCCTGCCTTGTTTTTCGGCTGTAGTCTTGTCCATTAGTTCTCGAAGACGTACTTAATGATGTTTGCTCCCATATTGAGTGCCTTTAAACGGATTTCTTCCGGGTCATTGTGGACTTCTTGATCTTCCCAACCATCTCCCAAATCACTTTCGTAAGTAAATAATAACACTAGCCTCCCCTCAAGGGTAATCCCAAATGCCTGAGGCGGGAGCCCGTCGTGTTCATGTATTTTAGGGAGCCCATCGGTAAAAGTATGAAAGGTGGAAAAAATCGGATGAGTCGCAGGGAGTTCTTTTAATTCCTGATCCGGAAATAATTTTTTAATCTCTCTACGGATATAAGGGCTCATTCCATAATTGTCATCAATGTGCAAAAATCCACCACTTTCTAAGTAGGCCCGTAGGTTTTGACGTTCTGCTTTACTGAAAACTACATTTCCGTGGCCGGTCATGTGACAAAAGGGGTACTCAAAAATTGCAGTACTTCCCGGCTCTATCGTCGCGGGATCTGGGTTAATTTTAGTGCCTATGTTTTCGTTACAAAACTGGATGAGGTTAGGCAAGGAAGTGGGATTGGCATACCAGTCACCCCCGCCATCGTATTTTAATAGGGCTATCTCTTGAGCTTGGGAAAAGGCAATTATACCGCCTAAAAAGAGGAGGAATACACTTCTTTTCCCCATAGAGAGGGCCGTGTGTAGAAGAGCGTTCATAGCACTAACTCTCCTTTGCCTTCTCGAGTGATTGTGGGGGTCTCATAGGTCAGATCTACTACGGTTGAAGGGGTGTTTCCTCCGTTCCCGGCATCGATGATTACATCTACAATTTTATGCCATTTTTCATAGATAAGTTCCGGATCTGTTGTGTATTCGATAATTTCATCATCGTCTTTGATAGAGGTGGTTAGAATGGGGTTGCCCAAGGTGTCTATCAATGCTCGACAAATATTATTGTCAGGAATACGAATACCTACCGTTTTTCTTTTCTTAAAGGTGGCAGGTAGTTGATTGCTGCCTGGGAGAATAAAAGTAAAGGGCCCCGGTAGATTGCGTTTGAGCAGTTTAAAGGTGGCATTGTTAATTTGCACATATTGTGAGAGGTTACTCATGTCTCTGCACATAAAGGACAGGTTTGCTTTTTCTATTTTTTTGTAACCTTTTATTTGTGCAATCCTTTTGAGCGCCCCGTGATTGTTGATGTCGCAACCTAGGCCATAGACCGTATCTGTAGGATAGATTACCAGTCCTCCATCTTTTAGGATGTCTATAATTTTTGCAATCTTTTTTTGCTCGGGGTTTTCTTCGTATAACTTAATAAGTTCAGCCATATTTCATTGATTTTTGAGGATTGTGGAAAAACAACATTTCACTTTTCCTAATATTACTCTAAAACTTTAAGTTTTGCAAAACGTAGGAGAAGTTTTTTTACCCCTCCTGTATCAAAATCAATCTCAGCTTTTTTATCTTGTCCAATACCCTCTACATTCAAAACCCTTCCCAGTCCAAATCTTTGATGCTCGACTGTTTGACCCTGTTCTAGATCCAGGATTTTTACAGTGGATTTTACGGAGTCTATACTTTTCTTCGAGCGTAGTCGCCGAAGCTTTTGCAATTGCTCTTCCGTGGGTTTGTGTGAAGGAGGAGTGCCTTTTTGAGGTTTAGTTTGACGGAGCTTGCTTTTATCCACTTCACCAAAAATATCCGTATTTAGAAAAGGTTTATATCGGTATGTATCTTCCGATACCCAGAAATCCAGATAATCCTTATCGATTTCTTCGATAAACCGGCTCGGTTCTGCTTCCTGAAGCTTTCCCCATCTATAGCGCGACTGGGTGTAAGTGATGAATGCCCTTTTCTCTGCTCGGGTTAAAGCGACATAAAACAACCGCCTTTCTTCTTCTAATTCTGCACGTGTATTCATGCTAAAGGCCGAGGGGAATAGATCTTCTTCCATTCCCACAATAAACACATAAGGGAATTCCAGTCCTTTGGCTAGATGAATGGTCATGAGCGAGACTCGATCTTCATCCGAAGTATCTTTGTCCAAATCGGTGATGAGAGCAACATCTTCCAGAAATTCATTCAAAGAACCCGTGGCCTCAGCGACCTCTTTCTGGCCTTCTACAAAATCCTGTATCCCGTTTAACAACTCTTCGATATTTTCTACACGGGTAATACCCTCCGGGGTTCCGTCTTTTTTGAGCTCCCTGAGTAAACCAGTCTTTTTGGCGATTAATGCCGTCATTTCGAAGGCGTCTTTTGACTGTGAACTGATTTGAAAACTTTTGATCATGTTGACAAAGTTTGTCAGCTTGGTTTGGATACCCCGGTTGATTTTGAGGTCTATTTTTGAGATATTTTCGATGATCTCAAAAATGGATCTGTTGTAATGATTTGCTGCTAAGATCAGCCGATCTAAAGTGGTATTTCCGATCCCGCGGGCCGGGAAATTGATAATTCGTTTAAGTGCCTCTTCATCCTTGGTATTGACCACCAGCCTTAGATACGCCAATACGTCTTTAACTTCTTTGCGTTGGTAAAAAGAAAGCCCTCCATAGATGCGATAGGGGATATCTCTTTTTCTTAAAGCATCCTCAATCGATCTGCTTTGTGCGTTGGTTCGGTATAATACCGCGAAGGCATTGTTTCGCAACTGGTATTCCATTTTGTTCTCAAAGATGGATTGTGCCACAAAGCGCCCTTCTTCGCCGTCATTAAGTAGACGGTTGACCACGATTTTGGGACCATCTTCGTTTTGTGTCCATACCTCTTTCTCCAATCGGGTTTTATTTTTTTCGATAACGGAATTCGCGGCCTTGACAATATTTTGAGTGGAGCGATAATTTTGTTCGAGGCGGAAGGTCTTTACATTGCTGTAATCGCGTTGAAAATTTAAAATGTTGTCAATGTTTGCTCCTCTGAAGGCATATATACTCTGGGCGTCATCCCCCACGACACATATGTTTTGGAAGCGATCACTTAAGGCTCGTATGATAAGGTATTGGGAATGGTTGGTATCTTGGTACTCATCTACCAGAATGTATTTAAAGCGCATTTGGTATTTCGCTAATACTTCAGGGAAGCGATTGAGCAACTCGTTTGTCTTGAGCAATAAGTCATCGAAATCCATGGCGCCTGCTTTGAAACAACGCTCTACATAATGTTTGTAGATTTCTCCCATTCGGGGGTGCTTAGCCATCGCGTCGGCCTCCATATATTCTGGATTTTGAAAATAGGCTTTTACCGTAATCAAACTGTTTTTATAGGAGGAAATCCGCGAGTACACCTGTTTGTATTTATAAACATCTTTATCGAGCCTTAGTTCTTTGATGATATCTCTGATCAGGCGCTGCGAGTCCTGTGTGTCATAAATAGAGAAATTTGAGGGATACCCTAACTTCTCTGCTTCCTGTCGCAGCAATCGAGCAAAAACCGAGTGGAAGGTACCCATCCACAAATTTTTGGCTTCACTGGTTCCTACAATCGAAGAAATTCTGTTTTTCATCTCCCGAGCCGCCTTATTGGTAAAGGTCAAAGACAAGATATTGAATGGGTCCA
>JAJYSO010000110.1 GCA_021793535.1 Bacteroidota bacterium
ATCTAGTCAGAAAATGATGATGATGTAAAAAAATAATCTGCATAATTCTTCTAAAGATTCGACAAATATAGAATAGATTTATTTTATAACCTTCATAAATTCAAATAAAAAATTTAGAAAAGGAAAAATTACTCCTGGCTAAGGAGGGAGTTATTCTTTTAAAAGTGCTGGTTTTTCAAGGATAAGTTGAATTTTTCGGACGATGATGCTGACCTGAATCATCTGCTCTTCTATGGTTTTAAAATAGATACTGGAATCGCGATCTTTCCAACTTTCCGAGATGACCCTGGCCCCTAGATTGATTCGCATTACCCCGCTGAGGGTGCCGTCCTTGTATACGGCTGCTACCGGTTGACCGATGTGGCAGGCGATCGAAGCAATCCTTTTGATTTCATCCGGAGCCTCTGCAAATTGATGGGCGATGTCTTGATTTAACAATTTATACAGACGGTCAGTTTCTTCTTTTTTCAGCACGCGGTCCCCACATTTGGTGAAGAAAGGAAAGATCGTTTTGATGGCTTTCATCCTTAAGGGGTCCGTTTCCTTTTGGGTGACCGGATTAAAGCCGGTAATATGCTCTAAAAAAGGAGCACTGTTAATCGTGTTGTTGACGTGTTCACAAAACATTTCTACCCCTAGAAATCGTAGAGAGAGCGGAGTTTTGTAATAGCGTTCGATTTCTGCTATGGAAGCGTACCACCGCATGTAGACCCCTGTTGACACACCGGGATTTAACCGGTTGGCGATCGGCCAATCTGGCCAATCGTTTTTGTAGAAGTAAGGAGCCAGTCCTTCGGGGAGTTCTCTTTGAGTCTCTTGTATTTTTTTGGCAATGACTGCCGGAACCAAAAGGGCACCGCTAAAGGGAGGCCCGGTAAAGAATTTGGATCCGGTCAGGGTCATGATGAACCCTTTTTCCAAATACCCTCGAATGTCGGCGGGGTCCATTCGAAGCTGAGAATTGTCTACGGAGATCAGCACAGCTGCTCCAAAATCCTTTTGTATTTTTTCCAACCCTTCATCACTGGGAGCCGTATAGCCCAGTTTGGATTGATCGATGACGTGAAGGATGGGACGCTGTCCCTGGGCGATGGCTTCTTTTACGCTTTTGTAAACCGCACGGTCTACTTCATCCGGATGCTTGAGCTGTCCTTTGGCATTGCGCAATTCAATTTTTTGAAGGTTGACTTCTCTGAACCCTTCGATGAGTGCTCCTTTTTGAACCGGTTGATTTTGTGCACTGGTGTTTGAAAAATGTTTTCCGGTTAACGCTGCAGGAACACCGCTTCCCGTTTCATCGGCAGCCACCAAAATATGGGTGAGCTCCGCCTCAAACAAGGCCTGACAAATACCGGCAATTTCCAAAGTAATGTCGGTGCCGGAGGGGGCGAGGATGATGGCTGCAGATTCCGGAATCTGCAGGTAGGTTTTCAAATCGGATTTGATCTTTTGGGAGAACGCGGCAAGACTGTTTTCAAAACCGTCTTGAAAGCTCATGCGAATCAATCTTTTTCGTTTGAACTGAACCTTGTTGTAGGCATGATTGGAAATTGAAGAGGCCGTTGACGAAGCGAAGGTGAATGCTTCTGGCCTTGGAAAAGGGCGACATCCATACTTGTTTAAGAGCTCGTTGGGGTCTACCTTCAACCGTTGATCTCCTCCAGACATTAAGAGGTATTCTACCGGGGAAGCCAAATGCTTTAAAATGGTAATTTCTTCATCGCTGAGAGAAACCGGCGTGTTGGGAAGTTTGTGAAATTGGCTCAGGGCTTCAAAATCCAATTCATCGATGAGGTCCCTAATAGGGGCATCTCTTTTGAACTTAAAAATGTTTTGAATCAGGTCCTGGGGAATACAGTCTAGGGCTCCCTTGTCCATGTTGGGCGTGAGCTCGTAAAATTTTGCAGCCACGCGACAAGCTGCGATATCGCAGATTTTGGTCGCGGTATCTTTTTGGTGTTGATTCTTATACCAGATCTGCCACTCTAAGCCATATCGCAAAATAAGTAAAGTGGCCAAAGGGTTGGTCAGATAATCAGAGCCTAAGCTTATCGAGATTCCAGGTTCAATTAAGAAGCCTTTGGGCTGATCTTTGAGGACTCGTATAAAGATGTCTTCTACTTTAGGGAGTGTGCTGGAACGGCTCAATATACGAACCAATTGTGTCCTTTCCGATAGGTTGGAAACTTCGTTTTCATCTAAGATGAATTCAGCTAATGAGGTGTATTGAGGAGTTGATTTCATAGGTTTGATTTTGTGTGGAACCCTCGCGGAATAATCAGAAAGGTGTGGTTGGTCTCCTTTTTAATCGTTTCCAAAAAGGTCGCGCGTGAATACTTTGTCTTTTACCTTTTCTAGCTCTGGATGCATGCGGTTGGCTACGATTACATCGGCTTCCGCTTTAAATTGGTCGAGATCCCGGATCACTTTTGACCCATAAAAGCTATCTTCCTTTAGAACTGGTTCGTAAACGATTACCTCAATGCCTTTGGCCTTGATTCGCTTCATGACCCCTTGTATGGAAGAAGACCTGAAATTATCGGATCCGGACTTCATAATCAATCGAAAAACACCCACTTTTTTGGGTTTTTTAGCCAATATGGAATCGGCAATAAAGTCTTTACGTGTTCGGTTGGCATCCACAATGGCCCGGATCAAATTGTTGGGAACGGCTTCGTAATTTGCCAAGAGTTGTTTGGTGTCTTTTGGAAGGCAATACCCGCCGTACCCGAAAGAAGGATTGTTATAATGGGAACCAATTCGGGGGTCTAGGCCTACCCCTTCTATGATTTGTCGTGTTTTTAACCCGTTGATTTGGGCATAGCTGTCCAATTCATTAAAATAGGCTACCCGCATGGCCAAATAAGTATTGGAGAATAATTTGATGGCCTCTGCTTCTGTGGAGTCGGTGAATAAGGTAGGGATTTCTTTTTTGAGTGCAGCCTCTTTTAACAGGTTGGCAAAAAGACGGGCCCGCTCACTTTGTTCCCCTACAATAATGCGAGAAGGGTAGAGGTTGTCGTACAATGCTTTCCCTTCTCTTAAAAATTCCGGAGAAAAGATGATATTGTCAAAATTCAGTTTTTCTTTGAGGCTTTTGGTGTATCCTACCGGAACAGTAGATTTTATAATCACAGTTGCCTCGGGATTAAGTGCCTGGACTTCTTTGACCACGGATTCTACACTTTCGGTATTGAAATAGTTGGTGGTTGGATCGTAATTGGTCGGGGTAGCCACAATGACATAATCCGCCGTTTGATAAGCTTCTTTAGGGTCTGTAGTCGCTGTGAGGTTCAATTTCTTATGCGCTAAGAAATCGATGATTTCCGCATCTTCAATGGGGGATTTTTTTTGGTTTAATAAGTCTATTTTTTCCGGGATAATGTCCAATGCGGTGACTTGGTTGTGTTGAGATAAAAGAACGGCATTGGATAATCCGACATATCCGGTTCCGGCAACAGCTATTTTCATGGTATAGGTTTAGGTTCGTTTAAATGTTAAAAATCCAGTCCTAGCGCAATCGCTTCACACGGAATGGATTTCAAGTGCAAAAGTAAGGATTTTTTAAAACCTAAAGCTCTTGGAGTTCAACCATGCGTTTAAATTGTGGCTGCCGCTTCATCAGGGCTTGGAAGTTTCCGGCATCTGCGATTCTTCCTTTTTGAAGGAAGATGATTTGATCTGCATTTTTAATGGTGGATAGTCGATGGGCTACAATAAGGAGGGTGAACTGACCTTTTAAGGCATCGATACTCTTTTGGATGGCATCTTCGGTTTCGGAATCCAGTGCGGAAGTCGCTTCGTCCAAAATCAGAATACGACTGTTTTTATAGAGCTCTCTGGCGATAGAGATGCGTTGTTTTTGCCCCCCGCTCAAATTGATGCCGCTGTGTCCCAGTGCGGTATTTTCTTTGTCGGGAAGGTCAGCTATAAAGCGGTCCAATGCAGCCTGCTGAATGCTGGCCTGAAAACGCGCTAAATTCTCCGGAAGTGGAGCGTCCCAAAAAGTGACATTGTTGTATATGCTGTCGTTAAAGATGACAGGATCTTGGGTGACGTACCCAATTTGGCTTTGAAAAGAGCCTTTGTCGAGCTCCTGTAAGGGAACCCCATCAATTAACAATTCACCTTGGTTGGGCTCGAGCAGGCCCGATATCAAATTGACCAAGGTGGTTTTACCACTGCCGCTTTCCCCTACAAAGGCAACGCTTTGATTTCTTTGGATGCGCAAGGAAATGTCCTGTAAAATGGGAGTCTTTCCATAACTGAAACTGAGGTGCTCCAGACGGATTTCTTTTTGAAAAGCATTGGTCTGTTTTTTCCCTTTTTCTTCCTGGTTTTCTTGGAGCTCTTTTTTAAAATGTTGAACATTTTCAATCGATCCGGATACTTCCAAATATTTGTTCCAGAAGTTTTGCATATTGGTAAGGGCCATTAGGGCTCGGTAAAAGAGCAGCAAGCTGACAATAATTGCTCCTAAGTTGCCATTTAGAAATCGGACTTGAACGAAGATGACCACCACGATAACAGCAACCAGTAGAGGTTCGCGAATGGCTCCGGAGATGCTGCCTAAGACCCCCAAACGTTTTCGAGATTTTTCGATCTTGCGAATGGTCTCTTCTAATTTTTCAGCATAGGTTTGAGTCGTCCCTGTAGAACGAAGGTATTTAAAATGGCTGATGTGCTGAATGATTTGTCCTTGAAAAATACTGTTGAAGCGAGTGAGATCCCGAGAAGCGCCTTTTGTTTTGCGATAGATGGTTTTGTAAAGGTAATTGGTCAAAAATCCGCCAAATGCTACCAAGAGGGCAAACTGAATGTCCACTACAAAAGCAAAGCCCAAGTAAACGAAGACCATAACGGCGTATTGAAGGGCTTTAAAATAATTTTGAAAGCCTTGAGAGACCCGTTCTACTTCTGCGCTCATGGTGTTTTGGATCCGTCCTACATTGGAGGTGATGAAGTGTTTGAAACGGAGTTGGTTTAGTAAATGAATTAAATCCAATCTGACTTTTCGGATGAAACGCTGCTGTAAGATAACGATGTACACCTGGTTGATGTAGAATGCCAAGCCTTTCAAAGAGAAAAAAACCAGCATAAGAATAAGGATGTTCCCCAAGGTTAAGGGAATCCCCAAGTTTTCAATTTTTTCATACACCACCTGCATCCTGCCGATGTCGATGTTCTGGTGACTTTCGTCTCCGCTGACTACTTGTAACAACGGGACAAACATGGTTAATCCCAATCCATCGATAAAGCCTACAAAAACACTGATGATAAACGCTGCAAGGATCTTGCTGCGCAAATACGCGTAAAAGAAGCTAAAGCTGGTAAAATGTTTTTTGATGTAGTGTTTTAATCGTTCCATGGGAATTTAAGCAGGAGTTTCAAATGTAGTGAAAAAGAAATAAGAGGATATACCTTCAGCAAACTCATCATTCGATTTTCTTTTGACTTTCCCGGTATTTTTTAAGGAAGCACTTTCTTGCTTACTCCTCCCTCATAATATCCTGGTAAAATTTGATTCCCACTAGAGAAACGATGATTAGAAACCCAGCGATTATTGCTCCCAAAATGATGCCTTTTTTTGTGGTAAAACGATCTCTATCCAGGGGTAAAATAGGAGAGTCTATAATCTGAATAAGGGGGGATTCTTTTCTAAAACTGACTTTGGCCAGCTCTAAATTTTTAACGAGTTCCTTGAGAATGGCCTCATTGGCTTGTACATCCACCTGCCTTTGGCTGGAGCCCACGCGCAGGTTCTGCCGAGCGGGGTTGAGGTTGAAATCCGTTGAGATGGCCACATCTTTAATGGCTTCGTTGAGCTCTTTTCGAACGGAGTCAACTTGAAATTGGAGAACATTTATATTCTCTTTGGATTTTTTTGTTCTGGTTTCAATATAAAAATCGGATACGTTTTGGACCAAGGTCTCCGTAAAGGCTTTGGAGAATTGTTCTTTGTATGATTTGGTTTCCACTTGAATTTGACCTCGTCCTTTTTCAGCTTTGGATACGGTCAGCATGTCTTTACGGATATCTTTGACCACCCGGCCTAAAACAGAATCTTGTCTTCTGGTAAATTGTTCGGGGGGCAGATGGAAATCGATACGGGCGAGTTTTTCACTTTTTTCTTCATCATCCACCTTGATCATATCGATATAAGAATCGATCAACAAAAAAGAGGAGTCTTTTTGGCTGAGCGGACTCAGCAAGGTTTGTGTTAGAATCCTTCTCGATTGATATAAATCCAGAATATTGTCTCCTTCGAATAGGCCGCCACCGCCACCGCCCATATTGATACCTGCCATAGCGGCCAACCCACTGATTCTAGAAGAACTACCTTTGTTTTCCTC
>JAJYSO010000111.1 GCA_021793535.1 Bacteroidota bacterium
TAGACAGTTACCTTAAAAAGATCAGTTTTCAAAAGCTCAGCCCAGAAGGACTGCTCAAGATTGGACCTGCTATTGAAGTCATGGCGGAAGCCGAAGGTTTACAAGCTCATAAAAATGCCGTCCGTATTCGGCTCAATACCATACGTAAAAAATAACCAGATGATCTCCAAACTCATTCGTAAAAATATCCTGGACCTGCACCCGTACAGTAGTGCCAGAGATGAATTTCAGGGTCAAAAAGCACTGTTTCTAGATGCCAACGAAAGCCCATATGGAAGCTATAACCGCTATCCGGATCCTTATCAAACAACTCTAAGGACAAAATTAGCCGCCATAAAAAAAATACCGGCTCACCAAATCTTTATTGGAAATGGCAGCGACGAAGTCATCGACCTGCTGCTGCGCATTTTTTGCGAACCCCAAAAAGACCGTATATTGATCTGTCCACCTACCTACGGGATGTACGAAGTCGCAGCAAACATCCACAACATCAATACACTCAAAGTTCCCTTACGGTCTGATTTCCAGTTGGATCTTCAAGCGGTTTTAAAAACCATTCACACGCACGATCCAAAAGTCATCTTCTTGTGTTCCCCCAACAATCCCACGGGAAATGCTTTGAAAGAAATAGAGCCGATCGTAAAGGCAGCCAAAGGGATCGTCTGTCTGGACGAGGCTTATATCGATTTCAGCGAGCAGGCTTCCTTTCTCTCCAAGCTGGACACCTATCCCAACTTAGTAATTTCTCAAACCTTGAGCAAAGCCAGAGGACTAGCAGGCCTGCGCATCGGCCTGGCTTTTGCTTCTCCCTACCTCATCTCTATTTTTAACCGCGTCAAGCCGCCATACAACGTGAGCAGCTTAAACCAGAAAGAAGCGCTCAAAGCGCTCCAGCACCCAGCGCGTTTTAAACGCAACCTCAACCAGATCAAAAAAAACCGGACCGAGCTGCTGTCCACCTTGCAAGGCCTGCCACTGGTTGAAAAGGTATACCCTACTGATGCCAACTTCATTTTAATAAAAGTAAAAAACGCTCTGGCTTTGTATACCTATTTAGTTAATAAAAGAGTAATTGTTCGCAACCGCAGTCAGCTGGTCAAAAACACCTTGCGCATCAGTGTAGGTCGTGCAGCAGAAAACCAAAAACTAATTCAGGAACTAAAAAACTATGAAAAAACTACTGTTAATTGATCGCGATGGAACGCTGATTAAAGAGCCTCCTATAGACTACCAAGTCGACTCTTTAGAAAAGCTAGAATTTTATCCGGGCGTCTTCCAAAACCTCGCCAAAATTGTCAAAGAATTGGACTACGAACTGGTCATGATTACCAATCAGGATGGAATGGGCACCCCTTCTTTCCCTGAGGAAACCTTCTGGCCGGCACACCAGAAAATGATTCAAGCCTTTCAAAACGAAGGGATCTATTTTTCAAAAGTATTGATTGACTCCACTTTCCCTCAGGAGAATGCGCCCACACGAAAACCGGGAACAGCACTGCTTGCTCCTTACCTCAACGGTACCTATGATCTAAAAAACTCTTTTGTGATTGGAGATCGAGAAACCGATATACAGCTGGCTCAAAACCTAGGAGCTCAAGGGATTTTCCTCCATCCTCAACCCCACCCTGATGCCGTGCTTTGCACGACCAATTGGGAGGATATTTATCAGTTTTTAAAGACCTCTCCCCGTATCGCCACAGTGAGCAGGCACACCCAAGAAACACAAATCGAACTGGAATTAAATCTAGACGGAACCGGCAAAAGCCGTATTTCCACGGGACTGGGATTCTTCGATCACATGTTGGAACAAGTTTCCAAACACGGGCGTATGGATTTAAGCGTTCAAGTAAAAGGAGATCTGCACATTGATGAGCACCACGTCATCGAGGACACTGCCTTGGTTTTAGGAGAATGCTTTTTAAAGGCATTGGGCCGTAAAAAAGGAATTGCCCGATATGGGTTTTTACTCCCCATGGACGATTGTCTGGCACAAGTCGCTTTGGATTTCGGAGGGCGTCCTTGGATGGTATGGGAAGCGGATTTCAAACGCGAAAAAATTGGGGAGATGCCCACAGAAATGTTTTTTCATTTCTTTAAATCCTTCAGTGACACCGCAAAATGCAACCTCAATATCAAAGCGGAAGGAAAAAACGAACATCACAAAATCGAAGCTATTTTCAAAGCCTTTGCCAAAGCACTCAGGATGGCCTCTGCAAAAACAGGAGACGGCTCCATCCCCAGCACTAAAGGCACACTCTAACTCAATTTTCTTACCATCATGCGCATCATACCCGCCATAGACCTTTTACACGGCAAATGTGTTCGTTTAACACAGGGCCATTACAACACGCGTAAAATTTATAACGAAGACCCACTGGAAGTTGCCAAGCAATACGAAGACTGCGGCATAAAATATCTGCACTTGGTCGATCTCGACGGAGCAAAAGCAGGAAAAATCACTAATTATGCCCTTCTTGAAACACTGGCTTCCCAGACCCGGCTCCACATTGATTTTGGAGGCGGTTTAAAAACAGACAAGGACCTGCAAATCGCTTTTGAAAGTGGAGCAGACCAAATCACCGGAGGCAGTGTAGCTGTCGATCATCCCGAACTATTCCTAGATTGGCTCAGCCGTTATGGCCCGGAGAAAATCATTTTGGGCGCCGATGTAAAGAATAAAAAAATCGCGACCCATGCTTGGCAAAGAACCTCGGACAAAAAACTACAGCCCTTTTTATCTTATTTTTTAAAAAAGGGCGTATCTCATGTTATTTGTACTGACATTTCAAAAGATGGAATGCTACAAGGACCCGCCTTCAAGCTCTACAAAGAGATTCTTCAAACACATGCGCTAAATCTTATTGCCAGCGGGGGAATCAGCTCTCTAAAAGACATCACTGAGCTGGCAAAAATTGGTTGTGAAGGCGCTATTATCGGAAAGGCACTTTACGAACAAAAAATTAGTTTACAAGAACTTCGCACACTCACCTTAACCTTACAAAAATGAACACTAAACGCATCATCCCCTGTCTAGACATAAAAGACGGCAACGTAGTCAAAGGCATTAACTTTAAAGGTATCCTAAACATTGGTGACCCCATAGAACTCGCCCGAAGGTATTCTGAAGAAGGAGCCGATGAATTGGTCTTCCTGGACATCACAGCCAGCACCGAGCAGCATCAACCTTTACTAAAACTCATCCAACAAGTCGCTCGAGAAATCGACATCCCCTTAATCGTGGGAGGCGGGATTGCGTCGCTCGCATGTGCCAAGGCCATCATCCAAGCCGGTGCAGCTAAGGTCAGTATCGGATCTGCCGCAGTGGAACGACCCCACCTGATTCAAGAGCTTTCCAAAACGCTGGGCAAAGAGCGTATAGTTGTGGCCATTGATACCAAAAGAAAAGAGAAAGTGGACGGTGTATACACCAAAGGAGGAAGTCAGGCCACCACATGGGAAACACTGGCCTGGGCAAAAGAAATGGAAAGACAAGGAGCAGGAGAAATCCTATTAACCTCAGTGGATGCCGATGGAATGCAACAGGGATTTGCACTGGAAATCACCGATCGAGTTAGCCGGAACGTCAGCATTCCGGTCATTGCATCCGGAGGGGCAGGCAACAAGGAAGATTTTATACAGCTATTCAAAAAAACAAAAGCTGATGCCGGGCTGGCAGCCAGTATTTTTCATTACAAAAAAGTAAGTCTTCCCGAATTAAAGAGCAGCATAAAAAACCTATAACAACACCAAGCCAACCAGCTCCTGCGCAACCCTCACCCGGGCAGCCCTTATACAAGGAGCCTTTAAACAGCAACCTTATGAAAATTGATTTTAACAAACAAGGCGGACTTGTTCCTGTCATTATTCAAGACGCCCATACCCGACAAGTACTCATGTTGGGATACATGAACAAAGCCGCTTTGGATCAGACTCGGACTCAAGGCAAGGTTACTTTTTACAGCCGAAGCAAAAAGAGGCTTTGGACCAAAGGAGAGACCTCTGGAAACTTTTTATATGTAAAAAATATTATCCTTGATTGTGATCAAGACTGCCTGCTTATTGAAGCAGAGCCCGCTGGCCCCACTTGTCACAGGGGAACAGCCTCTTGCTTCGACAACGACAACTCCGCAGCCTTCCTCTACCAACTAGAGCAGGTGATTGCGGATCGAATTGACAACAAGGCAGTAAACTCCTATACGCATACGCTATATCAAAAAGGGATCAATAAAATGGCACAAAAAGTAGGAGAAGAAGCCATCGAGCTCATCATTGAAGCAAAGGACGATAACCCCTTGCTTTTTAAAAACGAAGCTGCCGATTTGCTCTATCACTTTTTGATTCTTTTAACAGCCAAAAACATCAAGCTTCAAGAGATTGAGGCCGTCCTGCGAAAACGACACCAATAACCCCTTATACAGGCTGTGCTCCATACCGGTCCAGTCTTAATTATTTTAAGTTTATATCTTCTTTTTCAGATGAATTGGATATTAGATCCCATAAGTCAGTAATAATTTTTATCTTCGCCTGGAACATACCACTCCGAAAGGAGTATTTTCTTTTAGAGAAAGACGGCTATATAAGGATTAAAAAAATCATGCAATCAAATTTCGATACTTTTCTGGAGCGATTTGCCAACCAGATTCAAAATATTTTTCACGTTGAAACCGACATTAACAAGCTTTCTCTCGAACGGGGGTTACCCAAGGAAGTTTGGTCTAAAATAATGGAAACCAAGCCTTTGTCGGTTGCTATTCCCGAACAATTCGGAGGACGGGGCAGTCATGCAAAGGAGTGCCTTAGCGTTTTATCTGCAGCCTCTTATGAGTCTTTGTCATTATCGCTGGTCATGGGAATCAATATGGCCTTGTTTCTAGAACCCTTGACAAAATATGGAAATGCAGACGTTCAAAAAGAGGTTTTTCACAAGTTTTTGAACGAGAAAGCCATGGGGGGATTGATGCTTACCGAACCCGATTTTGGCAGTGATGCTTTAAATATGCAAACGTTCTACGAACAAAAGGGCGAGGAATATCATATCAAAGGGAAAAAACACTGGCAGGGATTAACCGGAATGGCTGATTTTTGGCTTGTGGTCGCTCGGAAAAAAATGGAGACCGAAAAGCTGTCTCGAGATGTTTCCTTTTTTATCACAGACAATGCGCTCGATGCACAAAAAATAAACGTCAATCAGTATTTTAATAACCCGGGACTCTACATGATCCCTTATGGATTAAACACCATTGAAGTGACCGTACCCAAAAGTCACAAACTGGAATCCAAAAGTACCGGTATAAAAATGATGTTGGACATTTTACACCGCAGTAGAATGCAGTTTCCGGGAATGGCCATGGGATTCATCAAAAGAATGCTGGACGAATCCATTCAGCGTTGTTCAACCCGAGAAATTGGCGGAAAACCATTATCAGTACTCGATTCGGTTAAATTCCAACTTTCTCGTATTCAGTCCTCTTATACCCTGTGCTCGGGAATGTGCGCGCACAGTGCAACGCACAGTGGTATTGATCAAGATTTATCCGGACAAGGCCTAGAGGCCAATAGCATCAAAGCTTTGGTTACGGATCTGATGAACGAATCTGCCAACATCTGCGCTCAATTATCCGGGGCGAACGGATTCCAGCTCGAACATGTTGCAGGTAGAGGGATTATGGACAGTCGTCCTTTTCAAATTTTTGAAGGAGTAAACGAGATGTTGTATACGCAAATCTCGGGAATCATCGAAAAGCAAATGAAAAAGCAGCAGGTTAAAAATCTCTATGATTTTTTATCCAAATCCAATTACTGCAATAAGGTTGTCGACAGGTTCAAAGAGACCCTCCAGTTCAACCTTCCCACCGGGATGATGCAGCGGCAACAAGTAACACTTGGAAAAGTTCTAGCGCGGCTCATCTCCTTACAATATGTAAAGACAATTGTCGACAAAGGTTACCGAAAAGACCTCTTTGAAAACTGTGTGAAGCACATGCACATGGACATCAAAAAGTTGCTCTCCAACTTAAGCTTGTGCAACGATGCCCAACCCATCTTTCAGTACGCAGAAAATTCAGATTGGCGAAAATTCACCTGATATCCTTGCGTAAGCTCCCTCTATTGCTACACTAGGCTTTCTTTAACTTCGGCATAGGTGGTGATTTCCGGAATGGTCTGCATCTTTTCAAGAATGGCCAGTCGCAACAAGTTCAAGAGTTTTTTCTTTGGAAAATGCGGATGAACCAACAGGCTTACCGTACGCGCGGGAGCCGGCTGCTTGAAACTTGAAATCCGATCTTGCTCGTCTTTGAGCAATTGTTGGGCCGCTAAATAAGGCAAAAGCGTCCTTCCTTGATTTCCCCT
>JAJYSO010000112.1 GCA_021793535.1 Bacteroidota bacterium
GATAAAGACTTTGGAAAACACAAATGCGGCCTTGTTAAATACACAGGGTGATTTTGCTACGATCTCTAAGAAAGCCGCAGAAAACTTGGAGCGTTCCTTGGAAAGTATCAAAGAAAAAGACAAACAACTTAAGACGTTGCGGGATGCAGTGAACAAGCGTGACTCTGTAACCTTGGCTCTGGTCACTAGTTTGAAAGGAGCTTTGGGTAATTTGCAAGACGAAGACATTGAAATCAATGTTGAAAAAGGAGTGGTCTTTGTATCTATTTCAGATAAACTGTTGTTTAGAAGTGGTAGCTATCAGGTTACTCAACGTGCTCGAGAAGTACTTGGAAAAGTTGCCAAGGTGGTCAACGATAAACCTGATATTGAGTTTATGGTGGAAGGTCATACCGATACAGATCCTGTGAAAAATGGTATTCCGAACATGAAAGATAACTGGGATTTGAGTACCTTAAGGGCAAATGCGGTGGTTCGTATTTTACAAAACGACTACCATGTTGACCCTGCACGAATGACGTCTGCTGGTAGAAGTGAATATGTTCCCATTGCTTCGAATGCCACTGCGGAAGGGAAAGCGAAAAATAGGAGAACCCGTATTGTGGTCTTGCCGAAATTGGACAAGTTCTACAGCTTGATTGAAGAGGGTATGAAAGAAGCTGAGAAGAACAGCAAAGAGTAGTCAATAATCATAAAATAGAATTGAATGGTGATCTTTTCATTATTCGATAGTTAACCAAATTAATCCCGCTTTAATCTTTAAAGCGGGATTGTTTATTTTTTTATAATGATCGATACAGAAAATAAGTTTAAGGCGGTGGTCTCACATGCCAAGGAATACGGGTTTGTTTTTGCTTCCAGTGAAATATATGACGGGTTGGGTGCAGTCTATGACTACGGCCCTAACGGTGTGGAACTCAAAAAAAATATCAAGGCCTATTGGTGGAAAAGTATGGTCCAGCTTCATCAAAATATTGTCGGGTTGGATGCCGCTATTTTAATGCACCCCAAAACGTGGAAGGCCTCAGGGCATATCGATGCTTTTAATGACCCTTTGATCGATAACAAAGATTCCAAGAAGCGATACCGCGCTGATGTGTTGGTGGAGGAGTATGCGGAAAAACGGCGACAAAAGGCACAAAAGGAGATCGATAAAGCCAAAAAACGCTATGGAGCGGCCTTTAATGAGCAAGAGTTTGTAACCACGAACAAACGAGTGCTGCGTTATTACCAAGAAGCGGATACGGCTATACAAAGATTGACCTCGGCCCTGGAGTCTGATGACTTAAAAGGGGTGAAGGATTTAATTGTGGAACTGGGGATTAAATGCTCGGTAAGCGGCTCGGCGAATTGGACGGATGTCAAACAGTTTAATTTAATGTTTAAGACACAGCTCGGAGCAGATGCTGAAACGGCTATGGATCTTTACCTCAGACCGGAGACTGCACAAGGTATTTTTGTGAACTTTTCAAATGTTCAAAACACCTCTCGTATGAAAATTCCCTTTGGGATTGCCCAAATAGGAAAGGCCTTTCGAAATGAAATTGTCGCACGCCAGTTTGTTTTTAGACAGCGAGAATTTGAGCAGATGGAGATGCAATTTTTTGTCCGGCCGGGAGAGGAATTAAAATGGTTCGAATACTGGAAAAAAGAGCGAGAATCTTGGCACAGGTCTTTGGGCTTCAAAACGGAGGATTATCGTTTTCATCCTCATGATAAATTGGCACATTATGCCAATGCTGCAACGGATATCGAGTTTAATTTCCCGTTTGGGTTTAAAGAGCTGGAAGGTATACACTCTCGTACGGACTTTGACTTGTCGGCTCACGAACGCCTATCGGGTAAAAAGCTACAGTTCTTCGATCCCGAGACCAAAGAGCGTTATACCCCATATGTCATTGAGACTTCTGTGGGAATGGACCGCATGTTCTTGGCTGTTTTTTCAAAAGCTTTGGAAGAAGAACAGTTGGACGATGGAAAGACCCGAACGGTGCTCAAGCTACCTGCGATATTGGCTCCTACGAAGATCGCTGTTTTTCCATTGGTCAAACGCGATGGCTTGCCAGAGATTGCCCAGGAGATTGTAGAAGATTTAAAATGGGATTACCAGGTTCTTTATGACGATAAGGATACTGTGGGAAGGCGATATCGTCGACAGGACGCTGTAGGGACTCCTTTTTGTGTGACGGTAGATTACGAGTCGAAAACAGAGGAGAGTGTGACGGTGCGTTATAGAGATTCCATGGAACAAAAGCGCATTAAAATAGCTGAATTGAAAACATTATTGCATCAGGAATTGGATTTCAGAAATTGGGTGGAGCGTAAATAAACCCAGCGCAATGATCTTTAGGGGCGCCAGTGACACTGTGTAAGACATTGGGCTCGTTGCGCAGTCGCAAGACTCCTAATAGTCCAAATATCAAGGCCTCTTTATAATCGATGAGCCTAGAGTCCGGTAAGATGATCTGACAAGGGGTTGCCTTTTGCAGTTGTTCGATTAAGAACGTGTTATAAGCACCTCCCCCTGTAAGTAATGCTTGGGCTTTTGGCGTAGTGGGTAGGCAACGCGCCAATTCTTGGACAATATGATGGGTATAGGTGGCCAAAACGTCTATTTCTGGGACGGAAAAAGAAGCGATGAGAGGGAGTACTTCGGCTTTTACCCATTCGATGCCCAGCGATTTGGGCGGAACTTGTCGATAAAAGGATAAGGCGCTTAAGCACTTGAGTAATTCGGAATTGATTTTTCCTTGCCGAGCCAATTGTCCTTTATCGTCGTAGGAATAACCCAATTTCTGGGCGTAACGATTCAAAACGGTATTGACTGCACAGACATCGTAAGCGATACGATGAAGCTTTGTTTCGGTGGAAATGTTGGCAAAACCTCCTAGGTTGATGCAACAGTCGTATCTTGAAAACAACAAGCGGTCTCCTATAGGCACCAAGGGGGCTCCTTGCCCCCCCAACAAGACGTCTTGCGTTCTAAAATCACAGACGACCTTCTGGTTAATGCGTTCAGCCAGTATTGGAAGATTGCCAATTTGAAGGGTATATCTCCTTTCAGGCTGGTGGAAGATGGTGTGGCCGTGGGAACAAACCGCATCGATTTGTCGGATTTGATGTTGGGTAATAAAAGTGTTGATTTGTTGAGCCAAATAAGCGGTGTAGTCACGGTTGAGTTGCTTAATTTTTTTTGCGTCATACTGATCGGCTTCCCCTAGTATTTCTTCCCAATCGGAACGGTATGGGAAGGTGTCTACTTCAAGAAATCGGTACGCCCATTTTTTGCTTTTAAGTTGAAATTCTATGTAGGCCATGTCAATCCCGTCTCTGGAGGTTCCCGACATGATGCCGATGACTTTATAGGTAGTGTAATCCATCATGAAAATAAATCTGCTTAGGAGAAATTAAGTTATATTTGTTATGCCACAAAAATAACAAATATGGACTTTACCTGGAGTGAAGAGCACTTGATGATTCAAAAAGCTGCTCGAGACTTTGCCCAAAATGAATTGTTACCCGGAGTGATTGAGCGCGATACTCATCAGACCTATCCCCAGAAGCAGATTGAGCGAATGGCGGAATTGGGGTTTCTAGGAATGATGACCTCAGAGACCTACAATGGAGGGGGAATGGATACGCTTTCTTACGTGATCGCCATGGAAGAAATCTCAAAAGTGGATGCGTCCTGTTCGGTGGTGATGTCGGTCAATAATTCACTGGTTTGTTGGGGAATCGAAACCTACGGATCTTCTGCACAAAAAGAGCGCTATTTAACCCAACTTGCATCGGGAGAGGCGATAGGCGCTTTCTGCTTGAGTGAGCCCGAAGCAGGAAGCGATGCTAGCCAGCAGAAGACCACGGCTATTGATCATGGAGATTACTATATTCTAAACGGTACAAAAAGCTGGATCACCAATGGAGGTACTGCAGATTATTACTTGGTTATCGCCCAGACTTACCCGGAGAAAAAACATCATGGCATCAACGTGTTTATTGTTGAAAGGGGCTGGGAGGGGTTTGAAATTGGAGCCAAACAGGATAAAATGGGTATTCGTGGGAGTGACACCCATACCCTTATCTTTAATGATGTAAAGGTGCCGAAAGAGAACCGTATAGGAGCAGACGGCTTTGGGTTTACTTTTGCGATGAAAACCTTGGCTGGAGGGCGTATTGGGATTGCTGCACAGGCCTTGGGAATAGCGGCCGGGGCTTATGAACGTGCCCTGAAATACAGCAAAGAGCGACAGTCTTTTGGAAAACCCATTTCTGCGCATCAAGCCATTGCTTTTAAACTGGCTAAGATGTATACGGAGATCGAAGCTGCACGTCATCTGGTGATCAAAGCGGCATTAGATAAAGATCAGCATAAGGATTACAGCTTATCGGGAGCGGTGGCCAAGTACTACGCTTCGAAAACGGCTATGGAGGTCACTACGGAGGCAGTGCAGATCCACGGTGGGAATGGATATGTCAAAGAATACCACGTGGAGCGATTGATGCGAGATGCTAAAGTTACTCAGATTTATGAAGGAACTTCTGAAATTCAACAATTGGTCATTTCCAGAGCGATCCTTAAGGAAGGATAGGCCTCCAAAGGGATAAAGTCATTTTTTAGTCTCTTTTTAGCTGCTCGTTGATGGTGTCAATGTAGTTTAGAATGGCGGTCTTACCTGTTTTTTTAACTGAGGAGGAGAGAAAATGATTGGGAAGAGGATCCCATGTTTTCTTTAAAACGTTTTGGTAATGGGTGATGTGTCGGTCCAAAACTTTGGGTTTGAGTTTGTCTGCCTTGGTAAAAATAATACTGAAAGGGATGGCTTTACTGCCGAGCCAATACATAAAGTCCACATCAATTTTTTGAGGAGGATGCCGCACGTCGATCAGAACAAAAGCCCCCATTAATTGTTCCCTTTCTAAGAAATAAGAGCTGATCATTTTTTGAAAACTCCGTTTATTTTTTTTGCTGGTTTTGGCATAGCCGTACCCCGGAAGGTCGACTAAAAACCAATTTTCATTGATCAAAAAATGGTTGATCAACTGCGTTTTTCCTGGAGTCCCCGATGTTTTTGCCAATTTTTTTCGACCGGTTAACATATTGATCAAGGAAGATTTTCCGACATTACTGCGACCGATAAAGGCGTATTCGGGTAATTTTTGAGGTGGACACTGCTCTACCGTGGCACTGCTGATTACAAAAGATGCGGAAAGAATTTCCATGTGGTCAACTCGGCAAAGGTTAGAGGTCTCTATCGGTAAGCCATTGATAGAGAATCTCGTTAAATTCCTGCGGATGTTCCATCATCGCAGCATGTCCGCACTGATCAATCCAGAACAGATCCGAGTCCGGCAAGAGCTCATGAAAATCTTTGGCTACTTCTGGAGGGGTGACACCGTCCTGTTTTCCCCAGATGATACAGACCGGAACATCCATATTGGGAAGGTCCTTGGTCATATTGTGTCGAATAGCACTTTTGGCAATAGTAATGGTGCGAATGAGCTTGGCTCGATCGTTCAGGGTAGCAAACACGTCGTCGACCACTTCTTTAGTGGCTACTTTTGGATCGTAAAATACTTCTTCTGATTTCTTTTTGATGTAGTCATAGCTATGCCGTCTAGGGTAGGTTCCTCCCATGGAATTTTCATATAAGCCCGAACTTCCTGTAATGACGAGTGCTGCAACGTGTTCCGGGTAAGCTCTTAAGGTGGATAAAGCAATGTGCCCTCCCAAGGAATTTCCAAGGAGAATGACATCTTTATACCCTTTGAATTCAATGAATTCATTCACAAATTTGGCAAAGGAACTGACTTTTGTTTTGACGATGGGCAGGGAATAGAGCGGGAGCTCGGGGAGGACTACTTTATAACCTTTTTCGGGAAAGAAATTGACTACACCATCAAAATTGCTCAATTGTCCCATCAGTCCGTGTAAAACAATGATAGGGCGCCCTTCTCCAATTTCTATGTATTTAAATTTCCCTTCAGTAATTAGGTTGTTTTCCATTCAAATAAAGGTTTGAACTTACAAATATAGGGATTATTTATCATTTCAAAAGGCATCTGAAAATCAATAATTTCCCGGAATATTTCCACCCTAAATTGTCGTTCGTTTGGGTCACAAAGATATGATTTTGAGTTTATAAACACATTTAGGCGGCTGAAAAAATACAAGACGTGAATTTCTTCCCACTTTGATCATTATTATAAAATACTGATAATCAATTATTTATATAAAATACATAAAATTCAGTACAAATTTCCTCGAAAACTTATCAACAATGTGGTAAGAAGTGGGATAATGTGGTAATTTTTTTAATA
>JAJYSO010000113.1 GCA_021793535.1 Bacteroidota bacterium
GGAATATATGACTCGTGGCCCATTGTTGCTGCAATTTTAGAAAAAGATAATGCGGTTGAAGATTTCAGGGCATTAATTGGTGCAACCAATCCCGAGGAGGCTGCTGAAGGAACCATACGTAAGAAATATGCAGCGTCAATAGGTGAAAATGCGATTCACGGGAGTGATAGTGATGAAAACGCTCAAATCGAATGCGCCTTTCATTTTGCAGAAAAGGAAGTTTACTAAACTAGTGATCGATCGCTTTTGAAGAGCGTACAATAGCTGGGGCAAACTGTAAATGAAACGTGGTGGTTTAGTGTTAGATCAACGAAAGACGATTTTCTTTACCACCTCTCTTTGCATGGCTTGGTTTAAAAGGCGTAGGATTTTTTCTTTACCATAGGAAAGCTCATTTCGAAGAGGAGCGGAGCTTAACTCTACGTATAAAGTGCCTTTTTGTAAGGAGAGGTGACGAGTATATTTGTCAATAACTGGCCCGAGTTCTTGACGCCAAAACCTATGGATGTCAATGTTGTCCAAGCCATTTTGGAGCCGGTGCTCTTGAATGAACTGATGCACAACCTCTTTGGCAGATTCGTAGTCGGGTTTGTTACTTTCCTTTTTCATGATTTTCCAATTCTTTTTTTAAGCTTTCAAAGCGGTTGTAAGTATAGGTTATTCCCCGCTCGTTCTTCACGGTAAACTGCTCTTTTTGAGTATCTAGAAGTTGCTCTTTCCATTGATCCATAGCTGTGGTATATTGGAAAATGATGCTGTCTTTGGCATAAGCGATCTTAAAATGCTCTGTCCCTCCGGTGAGTTCGTAAGTGCTGTCCAGTTTAGGCTTTAGCTTTCTTCTTATTCCCGTTAAATCGGGTTGCACTTCGATATAGTCAACTGTGGTGCTGACCTTGTATTGGTGTATGGTTCCGTCTTGCGCTTTGACTTCATGAATTTTCCAATATCCGTTTAGGTTTTGAACCAACTCCTCTTTGGAAGGGTGAGATGGAGTGCAGGCTATGCATCCGATTAGCAAGAGGGTCAAGGTGAATTTCAAGAAGGAATTTTTCATGATTTATGTTTTTTTAAATGAAGGAGCAATCGCTTTACTGCAATTCGATAATTTGGTAACGCTCTGTGTTGTGTTTTACAACGTGCTCTGTTCGTTCCCGATGGGTATCGCTGATAAAGATTTGCCCTAAATCTTCTTGTGTGACCAGTTTGATAAGTTGCAATACGCGCTGTTCGTCCAGTTTGTCAAAGATATCATCAAATAACAGAATAGGGCTCGTACTGAGCTGATTTTTCATAAAATCATATTGGGCCAATTTCAAGGCGATCAAAAAAGATTTTTGTTGACCTTGGGAACCGAATTTTTTAACCGGATAATGTCCGATTTTAAACTTGAGGTCGTCTTTATGTATGCCTTGACTAGTATATTGAAGTTGAAGATCTTTTTGGACGCTGTTTTGAAGGAGAATGGCCAAGTCTTCTTCGAGGAGTTGACTTTTATAAGCGATGCTGACTTCTTCTTTACGGTTGCTAATCTGTGCATAGCGATTGATGAATAGTGGAAGAAATTTGGCGATAAAATCTTTTCTTTTTTCAAAGAGTTCGGCCCCCAATCCAGTTAGTTCATGATCATAGATAGCTAAGTTTTCTGAGTTGAAAGTCCCGTTGGCTGCGAAAAACTTTAGCAACGCATTGCGTTGTTCAATGACTTTATTATACCGTAAGAGCTGTTGAAGATATGTGGCATCACTTTGTGCAATGATTCCATCCATAAACTTTCGACGCAAATGACTGCCTTCCATGATTAAATCCCGGTCGGCAGGGGAGATGAGTACAACCGGAATCAAGCCGATGTGTTCACGAAGCCTGTCGTAGGCTTTTCCATTCCGTTTGATTATTTTTTTATTCCCTTTCTTGATGCTGACCACCACTTTTTCGACCCGCCCTTTCTTGATGAATTCCCCATCTACCACGAAGAAATCGGCATCGTGATGTATATTTTGTGAGGTGATAGGGTTAAAGTAACTTTTGCCATAGGCCAGTTGATATATACTGTCTAAGACGTTTGTTTTTCCAATCCCATTTTCTCCAACAAGGCAATTTATTTTTGAATCAAAATCAAAAGAAATGTTTTCAAAATTTTTGTAATTGATAAGGGATAGTTTCTTTAATTGCATTCTTTGTGTTGTGCCTATTGTAAATCCAGTTTCAAAAGTACTAAAAGCTTTACTCATTATGCAGCGGGCCATTTGATATTTCTTTCTCTTTGTTTTTGCTGCCCTTGTACCGGATTGTGTTGACTATGGCTACAGGAATCTCGAATCGAGGGGTTTGTCCATAAACAAAAAGTATTTTCGCTTTTATATATTAATAAAAATCCTATTTTTGCAATCGATTATTTAGAGATTTTTGAAAATTTATGGCTACTTATAAAAAACGAGGAAAAGGCTCAGGAAAGAGTAGAGAAGAAAAAATTGAACAACGTTCGGCTATAGCAAGGCTATTTGGAAGACTAGACTTTATTGCAAGCAGCTTTGAAGATTGGGTGTCCCGGAATCGCGTTGCTCTTTTCTCTATTATTGGTGTAATTGTGATCGGGGTACTGGGATACCTAGCCTATGATAATTTTATTTTACAGCCTCGTCAAGAAGAAGCCGTAAAAGAAATGAGTGATCCGCTAGACTATTTTGATAGGGCTCTTCAGGCAGATGCGGGTGCGGATCGAGATGAACTGTTTGATAAGGCACTGCATGGCGCTGGGGGATTTGGTCTATTGGATATTGTAGAGAATTATAAAGGTACTGACGCCGCGAATCTAGCCAATTACGCAGTGGGTGTATCGTATCTACAACGAATGGAGTACGATAAAGCGGTGCAGTATTTGGAAAAGTTTAAAAGCAAAGATGAGTTCTTGGCGGCAGTGGCTAAAGGGGCGATAGGAGATGCTTTTGTAGGAAACAATCAACCGGAGGAAGCACTGTCTTATTATGAAGAGGCAGCCAATATTCGTACCAACGATTTTACCACACCGAAATACTTATTGAAGGCGGGTATTCTCGCCATACAAATCGGGCAAAAAGATAAAGCGAAAATTTTCTTGGAGCGGATAGAGAACGAATACCCTGAGTCTACCGAGGCTCAGAAAGTATCCGCATACTTGGGAATGGTGCAAAGTAATTAAAGAGTTTAAAAATGGCGACAGCAAATAAAAACCTGTCAATCTATGATAAAGAGAGTTTGCCCCAAGCAAGCTCTTTTCGATTTGGGTTAGTCGTATCGGAATGGAATCAGGAGATCACTGAAAACCTTTTCAAAGGGGCCCAGGAAACATTGATGGAGAATGGGGTCAGCGCCAAAAATATTGAGCGGATAAATGTACCCGGCAGCTTTGAGTTGATATACGGGTGTAAAAAACTCGTTCAACGTGTTCATGCTTTTGATGCCGTCATTGCCATTGGCAGTGTTATCCAAGGAGAAACCAAACATTTTGATTTTATCTGTCAGAGTGTTTCACAAGGCATCAAAGATTTAAACCTGCAGTATGATACCCCGGTGATCTTTTGTGTGCTGACTGATAATACCAAACAACAGGCTCTGGATCGGTCTGGAGGCAAATATGGCAATAAAGGTGCGGAAGCTGCTGTTACGGCTATTAAAATGGCCGATCTCAACCACAGCTTATAGAATTGCTCAAATTCCTATTAGCGTTAAGCAAATATTTGTTAAGCGTACAGATTTGCAGTTTTATTTCGTTAAATTTGGCTAAATCCGTCTAATCAAAACAGCGCTATGGGACTTGTATTTTTTAAAATTAAACGGGAGCAGAACAGACGTTATAATTACACCCCTCGATTTTATAAAGGGAAGGAGGTGGAAAACCCTTATGAAATTGGCCCAAAAATTAATCGATACCGTGACATGCCCAATGCCGTTGATTTTGGCGCCCATTGGAAGGAAGATCGGAAGTTGTACAGGACACGCAAGAACAGAGGCGTAAACAGGAGATTCCTCATTATCTTTTTAATTTTGGTTTTGATTTTTTTGTGGATTATTGATTTTGATCTATCCATTTTTACAATGCCCTTTGACCCCCTAGGCTTAAAATGAGCAGAGATATCGTTCAATTGTTACCCGAACATGTAGCCAATCAGATTGCTGCTGGAGAAGTGGTTCAGCGACCAGCTTCTGTTGTCAAAGAATTGTTAGAGAATGCCATTGATGCAGCAGCTACGCATATCACTTTAGCGATCAAAGATGCCGGCAAGACGCTGATTCAGGTCTCCGATAATGGAGTGGGGATGAGCCCTGCAGATGCCCTTCTTTCTTTTGAGCGGCATGCAACCTCTAAAATTAATACGGCTGCCGATTTATTTCACCTTACTACCAAAGGATTCAGAGGAGAAGCATTAGCTTCAATTGCGGCCATTTCACATGTGAGCATGAAGACTTGTAGAATGGAGGATGAGCTTGGATTTGAGGTTGATTTAAAAGGTGGTCAAATCATCCGGAAAGAACCAGGAGTGGTGTCTAAGGGCACGACTGTTGGGGTGAAGAACTTGTTTTATAACGTTCCGGCTAGACGAAACTTTTTGAAATCGGACCGGATTGAACTCCGCCATATCATTGATGAGTTTGAACGCGTAGCTGTAGCTCATCCTCAAATTGGCTTTGCCTTTTACCACAATGATGATGAACTCTTTGGATTGGAACCCTCCAATAGGCGCCAGCGTATTGTCGGTGTTTTCGGTCGGAAGATAAATGAGAAATTAGTTCCCATCACAGAAGATACGGATATTGTGCGAATAGAGGGCTTTGTAGGGAAACCTGAGTTTGCCAAGCGGACCAAAGGAGAGCAATTTTTTTTCGTCAATAATCGGTATGTGAAAAGCGGGTATTTACATCATGCAATAAAAGGAGCCTATGAAGGCTTATTGCAAGAAAAACAACATCCGACTTACTTCCTTTTCCTTCAACTTGATCCTGAGACCATAGATATTAATATTCACCCTACAAAAACGGAAATCAAGTTTGAGGACGAACACGCTATCTATACAATTCTAAAAAGTGCGGTAAAACACAGTCTGGGACAATTTAATATTGCTCCTACCTTAGATTTTAGGCATGATTCCAAGTTGGACACTCCTTATAACTATAAAGATAAGGCGCCTCGGGCTCCACAAATTGAGGTGGATCGAAATTTTAATCCATTTTCGGATAATGTGGTTTCTCCTTCTACGGGTGGGGTAAAGCGGATGCCGCAATTTAAGAGAGAAGAACAATCCTGGGAAAGCTTATATGTGGGATTGAGCAAAGAGGAGAGTGAAGGCTTTTCCAAGGTTCAGTTTGAAAGTGAGGTCAATACTGAGAACTTGTTTTATACAGAAGCAGAGGATAGGCAGCATGCTGGTGTCTTCCAATTACAGCGAAAATATATTGTCAGCTCACTCAAAGAAAGTATGTTGATCGTTCATCAGCACCGTGCACATTATAGAATTTTATTTGAAGAATTTTTAAAGAACATTACCGTTGAACGGGGAATTACCCAACAACTTTTATTTCCGCTTATCCTCCCCTTGAACCCCCGAGAACTCCAGATGTTAAAGGGAGTCAAGGAGATGCTGGAACAGATCGGTTTCCAATTTGCGAGCTTCGATCAGGAACAGGTTCAAATAAGCGGAATTCCCAGTTCAATTATAGATACACAAGTCAATGCCATATTGGATCGGTTTTTAGCAGATTTTGAGCAAAATGTTCCAAAAGAAGAATTGGACACCTCTCAGGCCTTGGCCCGGATATTGGCAAGAAACGCCTCCATTAAAACGGGGATTTCTTTAAATACGGAAGAACAATTATCCATAATTAATAGGCTTTTTGCTTGTAAAGAGCCAAATTTGTCTCCTGAAAGTAAGCCCGTTTTTATACGGCTTGGTACGGAAGACTTAGATAAAAGATTTAAATAAATGTCGAGAATAACCGATACTGTAAAGACTCTGCTTATTGCTAATGTTCTATTCTTCTTAGGCTATAAGCTAGTAGGAGAGCAGGCCGTTCAATATTTGGCACTGTGGTTTCCCAAAAATGAACACTTTCACATTTGGCAGGTGGTGACCCATATGTTTATGCATGCCACGGTGGGTCACATCTTTTTCAATATGTTTGCGCTGTGGATGTTTGGTAGTGTACTGGAACAATCCGTCGGGCAGCGACGCTTTTTGTTTATCTACTTTTCTGCCGGGTTGGGGGCGGTGGTTTTACAACTGGCCTTTACTTTTTATAATTTTAATCTGCGCTTTGA
>JAJYSO010000114.1 GCA_021793535.1 Bacteroidota bacterium
TCCTTAAGTGAAAAACCAGAAGTAGAACTGACCAATACCTTTGGTTCCTTTAACACTCATAAACACCATTTGAAATTTGATACCGGATTGCTGAAGGATAGGTTTTCACTGTCTGGGAGCCTAGGGATGGCCAAAAGTGATGGTTACAGAGACCGCTCTTTTTCAAATTTGAAATCCTATATGCTGCAAGGTGGGTATCAACATGGAAATACTTTTTTGAAAGTATTGAGTTTTGGAGGGTCGGAGCAGACTTATCAAGCGTATTACGGGTTGACCAAAGAGCAGGTGGAGGAGAATCGCCGGTTTAATCCTGCCGGAATGTATACCGATAAAGAAGGAAATACCCAGTTCTATGAGAACCAAACCGATAACTATAAACAAGATCACTTGCAGGTGTTGTGGAATCAGCGATACAACAGCAAGTGGTCTTCCAATCTGACCTTTCATTACACCTATGGACGCGGGTACTATGAAAGCTATCAGGAAGATGGGCTTTGGTCAGATTACGGGCTCGCTCAAAAAGGAAGTGCGGAGTTATCGGACCTGGTCAATCAAAAGTGGTTGGACAATCATTTTATGGGAACTGTTTTTGATGTGACCTATAAGACAGGACCTTTAAAGACCACCCTGGGAGGAGGATGGAGTCGGTACTGGGGTGATCATTACGGAACGGTGATTTGGGTGGAAGACTTGCCGCAGCAAGAAGATTTTGGGCATTATTACGATAACCGTGCTGACAAGAGAGATTACAACCTGTACCTCAAGACCACCTGGGCGCTCAATGATCAGTTTGCTGTCTTTGCAGATCTACAAGGCAGAGGGATTCGTTACCGAACCGCAGGCCCGTACGAAGGACAGGAGTTTGCCTTGCGAGACCATTTCTCTTTTTTTAATCCAAAGGCTGGAATGACCTATCAAATGAATACTCGCGACCAATTCTATTTTTCCTTTGCGCGGGCTAATAAAGAACCGAATCGAACGGATTACAAGACAGCAGTACTCAGTAAGGGGTGGGATGGACAATACCCCAAAGCTGAGCGACTCGATGATTGGGAAGTGGGTTGGAGAAGAAAAACGGAAGATTTTGTACTCAATGCCAACCTGTACTATATGGATTACCACAACCAATTGGTGTTGACTGGAGAAATGGACCCCGAAGGTCGTGCGTTGCGCAAGAACTCTGGGAGCAGCTATAGGTTGGGATTGGAAATAGAGTCAACCCTTCAGATCAGCTCCAAGTGGAGTTTTGGCCCTAACCTGACCTTAAGCCGTAATCGCAATAGGGATTTCCTTGCTGAGGTGGATGGGGAGCCTACTTCTTATGGGAATACGCAAATTTCTTTTTCTCCTTCGGTCATTTTCGGAGGGCAATTGCGCTATACCCCCACCCCAAATTTAACCCTTAACTGGCTCTCAAAATACGTGGGGAAACAATACATGAGCAACCTGGAGGTGGAGGAGTCTCGCTTGGACGGATACTTTACCAGTGACCTTAACCTGCAGTACAAATGGCAAAAAGTTCCATGGTTTAGGGAGGCAGTTTTTACCGGCCTAGTCAATAATCTGCTTGATGCGCAATACAGCTCTAATGGTGCTTATTCTTCCAGCTGGGGGGCAACCTATTATCCGCAGGCGGGGATTAATTTTATTGCGGGACTCAGCTTGCGCTTTTAAAAGGTGTTCATAATATTCCTGTAAATCAGAGGTCTTTCGTGATATAAAGCCGTAAGTTTGTGAGTGAACCATTCAAAACACGGGCTATGGCAAAGGCAATATCCATTACCAGAAGAGAATCTTATAAAACAGAGATCAAAACCGGTTCTGATCATCTTCTAGTGGCGGACGAATCTTTTCAAGATGGAGGACGAGACAGTGGGGCGACGCCTACCGAACTTTTGGCGGCGGCATTGGCTTCTTGTAGCACCATTACGATGAAGATGTATGCTGATCGAAAAAAATGGCCATTGGAAGAGGCGCATGTCACTGTTGAATTTAAACGGGAAGTGAAAGATCAGAAGACGGTTTTTTATAAAAAAGTAAGTCTTCTGGGCGACTTGTCAGATCAACAGCGCGAGCGAATTTTTGAAATATCCAAGAAATGTCCGGTTCACCGGATTTTGTTGGGAGAGATCGCTGTCAAAAGCGCATTGAAAGAATAAGCTGAAACCGAGATGCAAAAGCAATTTAAGCACCTGAAAAAAGGAACCTTTACAGTAGAGTGTAAGGCACAAAAAATAGGATGGGTAACCTATACGCTTCCGGCTGAGACTGTTCTTCGTATAGAGCATGTGGAGGTCATCCCTGCATATAGGGGGCAGGAGATTGCCAAAGAATTGGTGCTCCAAGTAGTGAATTTTGCCCGGGAGAAAGGGCTGAAGATTATTCCAGTTTGCTCTTATGCCCAAGCGCTCTTTAGAAAAATGGGCGCTACACTTGACGATGTTAGGGGTTAAAAATTAGTGCTACTATATAAAGGCAAGCCTTTCTGAGCTGTCAATGAGGGATTTCCCTTTGGCGTATAATACGCTGATGCTCCAGATCAATCACGTAGCGGATATCGGGAGAGGCGAGATAGAGTTTGTGCTGCTTTAGGGCTGCTGTGCGAAAGCTGCGAATTCCCCATGCGCCGCCATTCGGCCATGCATCGGGGATAAAAACCAGCAAACTCTTGTCGCGTTTCTTGTCATAGACAAAAACCGGGGATTTAAAACCTGTATAGGCCTTGTAAAGATCGCTTTCGATTTCACTATTCAAAAAATAGGCTTTGTAGCGGTTGTAAAAATTGACGGAATCATAACTGGAAAAGACGATGGCAGCGGTGTCTTTCTTTTGCAGGTTATCGAAAATTTTTGGATTGTTTCTTCTCCATCTGAAGACTTCCTTTTTAGCTATGTAGAGTGGAGGCTCTTTTGGGGTGAGTTCTTTTGCAATAAAAGCTTTGCAAAAGGCTAAAAAAGGCTCCTTGGCTGGGACCGTCGGATCAGAGCTGCGAAGGATATAGGATTCCTCATAATCGGAATGCTGATAATAATACAACAAGGGGCTGGCCCCTTTGGTCAAATCTTGGAATAAAAAGACAACTTCGTGCAGTCCTTGATAGGCTGTTCCTACTCGCTCTAAACTCCATACGCCAAACACATAGGCTGTCGAAGAAAGGGAAAGGTACTGGAGCTGGTGATGATGCTCAATAGCCTCTACGTTGTCTATATAATCTTCAAATCCGCGTTGGAATTCTTCCTTGGACAGGGCAGTGTTGTGAATATGTAGCCTTTTGTCGGAGACCAAAGCCCAGTCTTGATCTTTCTTTTGAAGGGTCTTCACATGCAGGTCGTAAGGGCGGTCCTCTTCTTCGGGATGCGCGACATTTTCGATGTACAACAGCTGGTTGTTGAGTAGGATTGGGGAGTGCAAAAGGGGCTGACAGTCACAGAAATTTTCAATAATTTCCAGCGCCTGTGCTTGCGTTTTAAAAACAGTGAGAAACAACAGGAAACAAAGTAACCTTAACATAGGGCGCCATGAGCGTTTAATGAGAATGCTGCAAAGATACGAATTGACCAAACAACTTGTACCTGAAAGTTTAAGGAAGCTGCTTTTGGACAAAGGCGATAGAGGAGGAGCCCAAAAATGGCTTTAAAGTCTCGCCTTTTGTAGGCAATTGGCCACGGAAAAAAGAAAAATTTTGGAAAAAAGCGTCAAATCAGACAACAAAACTATTAAAATGAGTAGTTTTAGTTTTGATTGTGGAGACAAATACCAATTGGCACTGTTCCAATGAAGTTATATGGTTGGTTAAAACTTAAGTTTGGAAACACATCTTCTTTTAGAAAAAATCAAGCAGGGAGATAAAGAAAGTTTTAAGCGACTTTTTTATCATTATTACCCTAGATTGGTGGGGTATGCCCAATCCTACCTCTACGATAAAGGAAAAAGCGAAGACGTCGTTCAAGATGTTTTTCTTTACCTGTGGGAGCATGCGGCTCAAATGGAAGTGAAAGTTTCTGCCCAAGCTTACCTTTATACTATGACCCGTAACCGTTGCCTGAATGTCCTCAGAAGCCTTCGCCTTACAGATTCCCTTCATACTTTGGATGTGCTGGCGCAGTTGGACCAACCCGTCTCTCTATCCAAAATAGCAGATGAACCGCCTGCTCAATACACCAGAGTGCTGCAGATCATGGATTCTTTTCCGCAGAAAATGCGGGAAGTGTTTCAGTTGCGGTATTTTGAAAACTATTCTTACCAAGAAATTGCTTCTATTTTAAACATTTCTTTAAACACTGTTAAAACGCAACTAAAAAGAGCAAAGGCTAGAATAATCAAAGGTTTATAGTCTTTTTGTCAATTTTCTATGGGTGAAAAACCAGTGGTGTTAAAATTTTTTTCTTATTAAAAACTGAAAATAATCTTCTTTTTTGTCACCCTTTTAAGAAATGAAAGTGTCTTATATAGTGAAGCGCAGAAATTATGGATTTTACTTGCATTCTTAAAAAAATCAGAGGAGAACAGCTTTCTCCGCAAGAACAGGAACAGTTTGAGCGTTGGTACGGCGAATCGGAGACCCATCGTGATTTTTTTCACAAAGTACAACGCAACCTCTTGGCCGAGGCTGAGCAACCGGATGTCGATCAGGCATGGCTGGCGTTGGAACAGAAACTGAACACAAGATCAAAAAGCAGTCAAAAATGGTATTATGTGGCAGCGGCTGTTGTGGTGATAGCATTTCTAACCGTGACTACTTTTATCGACCAAAGCACCCCTACACCTGTTGCAGATCTGGGGGTTGTCATTCCGGCCGGTACGGATAAGGCTACCTTGACCTTAAGTGACGGATCTTTGGTCTTGCTACAAGAGGACTACAGCTTTCAAAATGATCATCTGGCCACACAAGGGGATGAGTTGGTGTACCGACCCTCTTTAGCAGATGTTGAGGTACGCTACAATGAATTGACCGTTCCCAGAGGAGGACAATACAAGGTGAAATTGGCAGACGGGACCCAAGTTTGGCTCAATTCGGAGTCTAAATTAAGATACCCTGTTGCCTTTAAAGAGGACCGTTTGAGGACGGTCGAATTGGTGTACGGAGAAGCATTTTTCGCAGTGAGCCCGAGTGCGGAAAATGGGGGGAATAATTTTCAGGTTAAGACCACCGATCAGGTCATTGAAGTCATGGGGACACAGTTTAATGTGGAGAACTATCAAGGGGAGCAGAACATTGAAACCACGTTGGTCGAAGGAAGTATACAACTTAAAAACCTAGTCAATCAACAAGAACTCCTGCTCGAGCCGGGACATCAAGTTGTGTACTCCAAAAGAAAAGCACAATGGCAGACCAAAACGGTGGATACCGAGCGGGTGATGGCTTGGAAAGAGGGCTATTTTAAATTTAAAGACAAACCCCTGCAAGAGATTATGCAGACCATCTCCAGATGGTATGATGTGGAGGTTCGTTTCCAGGACGGGGCCTTGGCACAAGTTCGTTTTAACGGTGTTTTTAAAAAGGATCAGGCCCTGCAGAGTATACTGAATATTCTCAAAGAAAGCGGAACCTTAGATTACCATATGGAAGAACGTGAATTGGTGATTTCCCGTCCTCATTCGTGAATGGGCTTTGGGACAATAGGGGGAAGTACTCAGAGATAAAAAATGAATATTAATACAGGAAAAAAGATGAGGAATACAATTACGGGAATAACGAAACGGACATACGCCAAAAAGAAACGTTTTTTGAACAGTTGTATGGTCTTGTGTTTTTTGACCTTGTCAAGTTTTAAGGGGTATAGCTCTTTTTCACAGGGGACAAAAATTAGAATCGATCACGCACAGGAAGTGTCGGTTGTGGAGATCTTTGACTTGATCAGCTCCCAGACCGATCATTCTTTTATTTACCCCTCCAATTTGTTTTTGAACCGGCCTAAAATTCGGCTGGAAAAAGGCAAGATCTCGGTTGAGAAACTTTTGGAAAAAGCCTTGAGTGGAACTTCGATCACGCACAAGTTCAGCGCGGATGGAAGTATTTTATTACGTGAAGAACCTAAGGGAAGTATGAAAGACACAAGGGATAAGGAGGTTTTACAACGTCTGGTAACCGGGACAGTTCGCGATGAAAATGGAGAGCCCATTATGGGGGCGGCTGTTGAAATTGAAGGGTCCACCAAAGGAACCCTTACCGATATTGATGGCAGATTTTCTTTGGAA
>JAJYSO010000115.1 GCA_021793535.1 Bacteroidota bacterium
TCTGCTCTACAGACCGGGTGATATTCGTAGAGATCAAGGGTTTACGATTTTCTATATCGGGATTAATGTCGGTGCTTTTCTTGCCGGTTTGATCGTCGGGTATGTCGGTGAAACCTACGGTTGGCATTATGGATTTGGTTTGGCTGCGATTGGAATGACCTTGGGGCTAATCCAATTTATCTTTGGCCAGAAGCATTTGAAGTACGTGGGAAATAACACCAACAAGTCTATTGATCCAGAGGAAAAGGCGGCCATGACCCGTCCGTTGACCAAGATTGAGAAAGATCGACTGATCGTTCTTTTTATCTCCTTTTTTATGGTAATTGTATTTTGGGGCGCTTTCGAACAAGCTGGAGGCTTGATGAATTTGTATGCCAGTGATAAGACCAATCGGTTTTTTATGGGATGGGAAGTGCCTGCGTCTTGGTTCCAATCCTTAAATTCTGCATATATTATTATCTTTGGTACGGTGGTGGCCGCATTTTGGGCACGGCGCAAATTAAAAGGAAAATTGGCTTCTTCTCTTTTTAAAATGTGTGTGGGGCTTATCATTATGGGAGCCGGGTTTTTCTTTATGACGGCCGCAACGGCCCAGTATGATATTGAGGGGTCTTCCGCCATGTACTGGTTGTTTTTGGCATATTTATTTCATACCATTGGTGAGTTGTGCTTATCGCCCGTTGCGCTTTCTTTTATTACCAAGCTGGCGCCTTTGAAATATGCCTCACTGATGATGGGAATTTATTTTGCCATGACAGGATTTGGAAATAAACTTGCAGGTTTACTTGGAGAATCGGCTACCCAACTTGGAGAATATGCGGTCTTTACCGGAATTGCGGTTTTTGCAATTCTTTTTGGATTACTGGTTTTGATTTTCAGAAAGAAGCTGGAGGTGCTCACCCATGGAGTGGAAGAGCATGAACACGAAATCTCTGAACAAGAGAAATTTGAGCTTGGACAAGAAAATTTTTAAGTGTAAAACCTGCTTTTCTGTTCCTTTGATAGGAGGCTTCTCCTTAAAAAGAACCCATGGCACAAGGCCATGGGTGAATCACAAGGGTTTATTTACTTATACTGTTGGACAAAAGCCCGCACATCTTTGGTGAGTTTGGCAAGGTCTTTCTCTGTGACATATACCATATGTCCTGAATCGTAGAAGGAATAATGCAGGTTTTGAGTTAGTTTTTTAGGGATAGGAAGCTGGCTCAATTCATATATTCCCTCAAAATAAGGAGTTGCCAGGTCGTAGTGTCCAGTAGCTAGCATCACTTGCAATTTTGGATTTTGTTTCATCGCTGTGGCCAGATCCCCCATTACATTGACCCCATAAGAGCCTTGGTGTTCGAATTTCCAACCTCTTGACATAGACTGAGTCCGGGAATAAACTTCCAATTCGCCGTGCTTTTAAGCTCATTTTTTAAATAGGTATTGAGTAAGGCAACGTAAGGCGCACTCATGGCTTGAGACTGAGGATCATACCCCGCACGTCGATCGAGTGGGCTCGAAGCCGGACTTACAAAACGGGTGTCATATCGTCCAATAATATCCCCTTGGTCGTTGAGCAGTTGTTGCCTGAATTCGCTTCCGTCCACACGAAGATTTGCCTTTTTGATGAAGGCAACCGGCAACCCTGTATATTGATGCAATTGCTCGGCAATTTGATTAAAAGTAGCGTCATCAATACGGGATCCCATATTTAGGGCAGCCGAGTAATCGGTTAAGGCAAAGTGTTCCACTTCTTTCAAGAAGGCATCTCTATCTTTAGGTTGAACCGGGAGTTTATGATGGTAATAAGCTGTGGCAGCAAATGTGGGTAATGCCAACTGATAGGGCTTGTTGTTCCCGGGGTCCCGGGTAGCATTGTCCACTAAGCCAAAGTGCTCGTAGGTTAACATTTGGGAGAGCAATACAATCCCATTTACATCGATATTGAGATCTTGTAGAACTTTGGACAATAGTGCGGAGCGCGTAGTGCCATAGCTTTCCCCGAATAAAAATTTAGGAGAATTCCAACGGTCGTATGTGGTTAAAAACCGTTCGATAAACTGTCCGAAAGCTTGAGCATCTGCGTCTACACCCCAATAGGAAGTTTCTTTGCCGTTTGCAATCCTGCCGTAACCGGTTCCGGGCATATCGATGAAAACCAAGTCGCTGGTATCCAATAAACTGTGATCGTTGTTGACCAACGTGTAGGGTGCCGGATCCTGATGATCGGTGGAGTCGATTACGACTCGCCTTGGACCAAACGATCCCATATGGAGCCATAAGGTAGAAGAGCCTGGCCCACCATTATAGAGAAACATGATAGGGCGATTGGACTCGGCTGAAACATCTGTTTTGAAATAGGCTACATAAGACATGACTGCCGTAGTATCTTCTTAATTATCCAAGAGGGGTAAGCTTCCTACAATGGATTTGTAATTGATCCGCTCACGGTTAGTTGTGACCGACCCATGGCTTTCGGAGGTGAAGTATTTGGAGCTTACCGTAGGGGAGAGAGTGGAAGTTTTTGCTTTTTTATGTTGTGCTGATGCAAGGTTGATGTGCAGGAAGAGTACACTTAAAAAGAGAAAAGAAATAAGGGTGTTTTTCATAGGAAATAATAAGTTTTTGTAATAAGATATTCACAAATATAAAAACTGAATCTGTAAAATTTTTCTGATCAATTACTTTTTTATAGAAAAGACATTCATCTTTTCTCATCATTTTGGTGTTTTTATATTAGTTTCTGTAAAGCAATAGCGGCTTATACTTCTTACATGTACTTGTGCTGACCCTTACTCCTAAAGATGTACCTCTCCTTTCGAAAGGATTATTTTGTTGATTGTCAGAAATATTGATGTTAAAGTAAAAGGAAAGTTTATGCTTTTTCCTTATTTTTAGAATTCATGCCTTTTTGTAGGAATACGGAAAGGAAAATCATCAAAACTAACCTTAAAAACTTTATCAAATGTCAGTAGTAAAAGTTGTAGAAATTATCGCCTCTTCAGACAAGGGCTTTGAAGACGCAGTGCAAAATGCCGTTACCCAAGCCGCTAAGACGATAAAAAATATAGATTCAGTTTACGTCAAGCACGCAAAGTGCCACGTAAAAGATGGAAGAGTGATCACTTACGGTGTAAACTGTAAGATTTCTTTTCGAGTGGAATAAGTACATGAATCTCATGTTTGCCTTCATTGAAGGTAAAGTCTTGATTGGGTATTGATTCTGGGAAAGACCATTTGGGAGATAGGGGTAGTATCCTGCTCGCCCTGTCTTTCCTATGGCAAAGCAGTACCTTAAAAAGGCTAAAAGGATCGGAAAGATTCGGCAGTTACGACTCTACTTTGGCGCATCTGCATTGCGCATAAACGCTTCGGCTCTTTCGACCATTTCCTTATTTCCACAGAAAAAGGGTATGCGTTGGTGTAAGTGTTCGGGCTGAATGTCCAGAATGCGACGATACCCATCCGAGGCCTTGCCCCCAGCTTGCTCTGCAATAAAAGCCATGGGATTGCATTCATAGAGGAGCCTAAGTTTTCCATTTTTATATTTGGAGCTTTGCGGATAGATATAGATTCCGCCTTTGAGGATGTTTCGGTGCATATCTGAAACCAATGAGCCGATATACCGAGAAGTATAGGGGCGATCATCTTCTTCGGCTTGGCAATACTTGATATAGTCTTTTACCCCTTGTGGAAATTGCAAGTAATTTCCTTCATTGATCGAATAAATGTGCCCTTTTTCAGGAAATCTCATTTTGGGATGGGATAGATAATAGGTTCCTATAGGCGGATTAAGGGTAAACCCATACACTCCATAGCCAGTGGTATAAACCAGCATTGTGGAGGTGCCGTACACTATATAACCTGCAGCGATTTGTTGATTTCCGGGTTGAAGAAAATCGCTCATTTCCACTGGAGTCCCTACTGGTGTAATGCGCCTATAGATGGAGAAAATGGTCCCTACCGATACGTTGACATCAATATTTGAACTTCCATCCAGAGGGTCGATTAAAACTACATATTTGTTCTTGTTGTCTTTGTGCTGGCCTTCAATGGTAATAAAATCATCATTTTCTTCAGAGGCGATTCCACAAACGATCTCTCTATTGGTCAACATGCGAATGAATTTTTCGTTGGCGTAAACATCGAGTTTTTGTTGTGCCTCTCCTTGGATATTTGTGGCTCCAGCTGTGCCTAAGATATCGACGAGTCCGGCTTTGTTTACTTCGTGATTGACTACTTTGGCAGCCAGCCGAATGGAATTGAGAAGTTTGGCCAGTTCACCTGTCGAATATTCAAAATACTTTTGATTTTCAATAATGAACTCGCCTAGCGTCTGATTTTTTTTGATCATTTGAAGAAAAGATAGGTTAGATAGGTGACAAAAGTACTAAAAATGCAGCTCTAATGTTTACATTTGTCAGGAAAGGATTATTTACTATGGATTATCAGATACGACCCGCCCTAAAGACCGATATGCCCGCTGTACTGCGATTGATTCAACAATTGGCCACTTATGAAAAAGAGCCGGATGCAGTGGAAATCACGGTTGAAGATTTAGAAAATGATGGGTTTGGACCCCATCCCATTTTTAAATGCCATGTATTGGAAAAGGACCAGGAGGTGGTTGGGATCGCTCTGTTTTACTTTCGCTATTCCACATGGAAAGGTAAAACCATTCATTTGGAGGACTTGGTGATTGACCTTCATCATCGGCATAGGGGTTATGGAGAAGCCTTGTTGAAAAGTGTAATTGCCTATGCTGCTACCCAGAAAGTTAGGCGTGTAGAATGGGCGGTTCTCGATTGGAATACCCCGGCTATGAAGCTGTATGAAAAGATGGGGGCAAGCATTCTTGAAGATTGGAATATTGTGCAGATGGATAGAACCCAGTATCTTAAAGTATTGAAATGAAGTTTTAATTTGGGCGAAATAAGCCCTTGTTTTTTACCTTTGCAAAAAAATAGAATTCCCTTGGTAAAAATTGGAAATATTGAAGTAGGTGATTTTCCGTTATTGTTGGCCCCCATGGAGGATGTCAGCGACCCTCCTTTTCGTATGTTGTGCAAGGAGCAAGGTGCCGATGTGGTGTATACGGAATTTGTATCGGCCGAAGGATTGATTCGCGATGCAGCTAAAAGCAGAATTAAACTGGATATCTATGAAAAAGAAAGGCCAGTAGGCATTCAGGTTTTTGGCGGTAATATTGAATCCATGTTGGAAGCTTGCGCGATTATTGAGGCCTCTCAGCCGGATATTATTGATATTAATTTTGGTTGCCCAGTAACCAAAGTCGTTTCCAAGGGAGCAGGGGCGGGAATATTAAAAGACGTCGATAAGATGGTTGCGCTCACCGATGCAATGGTCAAGCAAACGAAGCTTCCTGTGACGGTGAAGACGCGTTTGGGATGGGACAAGGACTCGATTAAGATTATGGAGGTGGCCGAACGTTTACAGGATGTGGGGATTCAAGCTATCACTATTCATGGGCGTACACGTAAGCAGATGTACAAGGGGAATGCAGATTGGCATCTTTTGCGGGAAATTAAGAATAACCCGAGAATGCATATTCCTGTTTTTGGAAACGGGGATGTCAAAACCCCTGAAGATGCAGTGCGTATGCGCGATGAATATGGGCTGGACGGGGCGATGATCGGCCGAGCAAGTATCGGCAACCCATGGGTCTTTAGAGAGATTCAGCATTTTATTAAAACAGGAGAGCATTTGGCAAAGCCCAGTCTTCAAGAAAGAGTAGATGCGGCCCGTCGCCATTTGCAGACGGCCATGGAATGGAAGGGAGAGCGATTAGGTGTTTTGGAGACGCGGCGACATTATTCACAGTATTTTAAAGGCCTTCCTGGATTTAAACCTTTTCGTATAAAAATGGTGACCAGTGATGACCCTCATGATGTTTTTTCCACTTTGGACGAAGTGGAGAAAGAATTTGCCGGCTATGCGTTTGTATAATGGTGGGACGTTGACTTTAGATCGCCTGTGAACTACCCCTTTGCTAAAGACAAATGAGCTTTTTGTTTTACAGCCCTGTGCTTTTGAGAAAGCAGTCTGACTTAAATCTCCACCGGTGTAATGGCTGGTTCCTGACGATGGTATTTTTAACTTCTTCATTTAAGAATATTCTTTGCTGCATTTTCATTCCTGTCTGAGTG
>JAJYSO010000116.1 GCA_021793535.1 Bacteroidota bacterium
TCCGATCTAAGGAGAAAGGGGTAGCTTTTGAGCAGCCCCTTTTCTATTTTTGTACACATCAACCCCTAAGGTCCTTTTACCAAGATGATCGCTCTTTATTAAAAGAGCAGACGGGAAAAGCCAAAAGGAAGTAGCCTTTTTTAAGAGGGATGCTTTTGGAGAGGAATTTCAATTTTAAGAAATGAAAAAGAATGAAAATAGATTAGCAGCGGCTTCCAGCCCTTATTTACAGCAACATGCCTCCAATCCTGTGGATTGGTATGAATGGGGAGAAGAGGCATTTGAAAAAGCCAAAAAGGAGAACAAACCCCTACTGATCAGTATTGGTTATTCTTCCTGTCACTGGTGCCATGTTATGGAAAGAGAGTCCTACATGGATGAAGAGGTGGCTAAAATTATGAATGACCATTTTGTGGCCATCAAGGTTGACCGAGAGGAGCGCCCGGATATTGATCAGTTGTATATCGATGCGGCCCAATTACTCAATGGAAATGCTGGATGGCCGTTGAACGCTTTTGCCCTGCCTGATGGGCGTCCATTTTGGTTAGGAACGTATTTTCCAAAAGACAATTGGCTCCACGTACTCACTCAATTGGAAGATGCCTATACCAACAATAGGGCAGTGGTTGTCGAGCAGGCTGAAAATTTGACTGACGGGGTGAAAGGCATGCAAGGTATTCAGATAAAAGAAGCGGCGGAGCCTCAGTTTGATCCTTTGGAATATGAAAAGATATACGATGCATGGCAAGTTAAGATAGACAAAGCTCAAGGCGGATTTAGAGGAGCACAGAAATTTCCCATGGCCAGTGGATGGGAGTTTTTATTGCAGTATTATTACCTGGTCAAAAATGAAAGGGTGTTGCAGGATGTGAACCGCACCCTAATTGCCATGGCTTATGGAGGGATTTACGATCAAGTTGGGGGTGGTTTTTCCCGTTATGCCACCGATGAGCGTTGGTTTGCCCCTCATTTTGAAAAAATGCTGTATGATAATGCCCAATTGGTAAGCCTTTACGCTCAAGCTTATCGATTGTCTTCTAAATCGCTCTATAAAACGGTGATTCGGGAAACACTGGCTTTCATCCAGCGGGAGATGACCAGCATTGAAGGTGGTTTTTATACGGCGATCAATGCGGATAGCGAAGGGAAAGAGGGTGCCTTTTATGTATGGACGGCACAAGAAATTAATGAAATTCTAGATGAAGAAAAAGCACATTTATTTAGTGCCTTTTATAATGTGATTCCGGAGGGAAATTGGCAAGACGGCCAAAATATTCTCTTTAGAAACCGGACAGCAGAAGGTTTTGCAGAAGTGGTTCAGATGCCCGAAGCCTTGATAGAAATTCAACTACACTCGGCCAAACGTCAACTCTTGAGTGTTCGCGATAAAAGAGTGCGTCCCTCCACAGATGATAAGATCTTAACGGCATGGAATGCTTTGATGCTCAAAGCCTATTTGGAGGCCTATCGAAGCTTAGGAGATGAGGTTTATTATGAGATTGCGGTAAAGAATGGGATATTTTTGAGTGATAAGATGATGCAGTCTGATGGAAAATTGTATAGAAATTTTAAGGATGGAACAGCGTCCATTGATGGTTTTTTAGATGATTATGCTTATTTAATAGAGGCTTTTATCCTGCTCTATCAGATTCATTTTGAGATTGAATGGCTTGAAAAAGCCGATAAATTGACCTGTTATGTTCTGGAGCATTTTTATGACCAGAAACAAGGACTTTTTTATTACACCTCCAATACTGCGGAGAATCTGATTGCTCGAAAAATCCAAATTACCGATAATGAAATGCCCTCTTCCAATGCCGTAATGGCTGCTGTACTTTATACTTTAGGGATTTATTTTGAGAATGAACACTATAAAAGTGTAGCCCAAGCTATGGTGCAAAAGGTAAGACCATGGCTTGAAAAGGGAGCTCCTTATTTTGGAAAATGGGCACAAGTTTACGGGCTGATGAGTGAGGAACCGTTTGAAGTGGCCATCATGGGAGATCAAGCTCAGGATTTTGGTTTTGAACTGCAAAATCACTATTTACCAACTGCTCTTTTTATGGGTGGGCAAGAAGAAAATTTACCTTTGTTGAAGCAAAAAATGACATCTGGACAGACTAGAATTTACGTGTGTAAACATAATGTTTGTCAACAGCCGGAGACCCGAACAGAGGAAGCATTAAAGCACCTTGAAAAAAGAGAACAAAAGAATTAATGCGGGTTTTGTAGAAAAACTTTTCTCCATAGGAGAAGGTCCTTTCTATTGCCTGTCTATGAGTTATATAAATTTCAATACATGATGCGTACAGATGATGTGAATTTTTGGAACCTGTTGTTTGATCAACAGGTGTATGCCTTTGGGGAGACTCCCAATCGGTATATGGCCAATAAATTAGAAGAAGTCCCTCCTGCAAAGGTCTTGCTGCCAGGGGAGGGAGAAGGGCGTAATGCCGTCTATCTCGCTGAAAAGGGTTGGAAAGTCTCTGCATTTGATTTGAGCGAAAAGGGAAAGGAGAAGGCCGATCGACTGGCACAAAAGAAAAATGTGGAGATAGATTTTAGAGTAGGAGACGTAAAAAAGATGACTTACCCTGAAAATTATTTTGATGCACTGGTATTAATTTTTGCACATTTTATGCCGGATCAAAGGAGGGCTTACCATCAAAAGTTGCTTTCTTATTTGAAATCCGGAGGAAAGTTAGTCTTGGAAGGCCATGCGCGTCTGGATGAGGAACCCGTTGACATCCGTTTTAACTTAAACGAATTGAAAGCGGATTTTAAAGGAGTAGATTTTATAGAAGCCAAAACTACTTGGGAGGAGCTTAATGAGGGGCGCATCATCACTGGAAGAACACAAGTCGTTCAAATTTTTGCCATTAAATAAAAAGGAATTCAACATGGAAGAGATCAACATCAGGACCTTGGTGCGGCTTTATCCCAATCTAATGGAGTTGCCAAAGGATATCCGAGAGTTATTTGAAGCTGCTGCTGAAGCTAGAGCTAAGGCTTATGCGCCGTATTCAAACTTTCAGGTGGGTGCAGCATTGCGGTTGGCGTCTGGGAAAATCATTACCGGAAGTAATCAAGAAAACGCTTCTTTTCCATCGGGTTTATGTGCAGAACGTACGGCCGTATTTTATGCCGGAGCCCAATATCCCACGGAAAATATCATCGCGATGGCCATCACGGTAAAGTCTCTAAACCAGACTGTGGATACCCCGATCTCTCCCTGTGGAGCCTGCCGACAATCTCTGTTGGAATATGAGGTGAAACAGGGTCAAAATATTCCCATATATTTTAGAGGGGAAACCGGAAAAATTGCTCAGGTAAGTGCCGTGCAAGAGTTGTTGCCCTTCGCCTTTAGTGGAAAGCTTCTCTAAAGAAAAACGCTTTCATAAACCAAAGAGTAGCCTTCTCGGCCATCACTTTACTTTGCGGACCGTTAAAATTTGCCCCGCGTGGCCAAACGGACCATTTACATCGTGTAATACTGCGCTGCTCAGCCCAATTCCGTCTTTCCCGTATTGCTGCTGAACGTCCAATCCAAGCCATTTTCCGGTAGGGAGTCTATAGAGCTGAATCTGCAAATCCAGGTTGGGAAACATGTGCGTGAACTTCCCTTTTTGCCGAACCACTACGCCGTTCATGGTATCCACCATTCCCATTAATTTTACAAAGGCGCTTGTGGGACGTCCTTCTACCATGTCCAGAGGATTGGTCAGCCATAATTGACCTTTCCCGGGTTTTCGTTTGGCCACTTTAATATGACGGGTAATGGAGGTGATGTATCCTCCTTCCCAAGCAGACATTCCTTTCCAATAAGGAAGTTCTTCGGGAGCCGGTATCGGCGGGTCTTCTATTCCTTCTATGGCTGAGGTATCTTCGGTGATCATTCGCCAAGTATGCGCTACAATGCATACTCTGTGATTTGCTTCAAAGGTGGATTCCAGCAGTTCGATTGTTTTTCCCGGTCGGATACATCGGGTGGTAATCTTTGTTTCAGATCGGTGTATAAGGCCGTATATATCTAAGCTGATGCGACCGATTCGCATATTTTCTTTGGGGGAGTATCGCTCCAACTCCGCACAAATAATTCCGGTGGCCGGAGCCATGTGCTGCTCCATGGGGTTCCATGCGCCTTGCGTATGCTCGGAAGGCTGATAATAAGCGATTTGTGTTCCGTCTTTTTGGTCCTCTTGGCGAATCAATTGGTAGTATGAAGACATTTTTTTAAGGACGAAGATACGAATTTATGCCACTAAGAACCCGGAAAAAGAAGGTGTACTCCTGCTAAAATATTAATCTAATTTAAGCTGCTTAAAAGGTCATGCGTTGGATGCGAACCGCATTGAGGATGGCCAATAAAGCCACCCCTACATCGGCAAATACAGCTTCCCACATTGTGGCCATTCCGAGTGCTCCTAATAGCAGAACAATCAATTTTACACCAAAGGCCAATCCAATGTTCTGCCAAACGATGCGCTTTGTCTTTTTTCCTATTTTTATGGCCATAGGGATACGGCTGACTTCATCTTGCTGAATTACGACATCAGCCACTTCAATGGCCGCATCACTTCCCAAGCCCCCCATGGCTATTCCCACATCACTGATCGCAATAACAGGGGCATCGTTTAACCCATCGCCAACAAAGCCCACGCGGTCTCCTGTCTTTTTAAACTCCTTTACTTTGTTTACTTTATCTCCTGGGAGCAACTCAGCATGGACTGTATCCACGCCTACTTCTTTGGCCACTTTGGTCACAATACTGGCTTTATCTCCACTGAGGATACCAGTCTTTACTTGTAGGTTATGCAAGGCATTGATGCTGTTTTTAGCTTCCGGTTTAAGTTCATCGGAAATCAATAATTGTCCTATAAACTCCCCCCCGTAGGCGACCGCAATGATGGTCTCCGGTCTGTCTTTGAAAAGAGAGGTGTAAGGAATTTGATAGGTATCCAGTAATCGAAAATTTCCTACCAATAAGGTTTTATCCTGGTAGATTGCTTTTAACCCAAAGCCAGGGAGTTCGGTTATCTCTTTTAATTCCAAATGCGGATTGATAGGCCCGACGTATTGATGGATAGCTGAGGCAATGGGGTGGTTGCTATGGCTCTCCAGGGTGTTGACCAGGGCCAATACCTGATTGACATCTGTTTGAGAGGTGAAAGCGGTTTCTTGGACCGTGAAAACCCCTTTGGTTAACGTTCCGGTTTTATCCAAAAGCAACCGATCCAGGTTGGCCAGCACATCCAGATAATTTCCTCCTTTTACCAGGATTCCATTTTTACTCGCTGCTCCAATCCCCCCAAAGTAGCCCAATGGGATAGAGATCACCAAAGCACAGGGGCAGGAGACCACCAAGAAAATCAGGGCCCTATAGAACCATTCCTGAAAGTCGTAGGTTGCAGTAAAGAGGTAAGGTAAAAAGGTAATTCCTATAGCGGCAAAGACCACAAAGGGCGTATAAATTTTTGCAAACTTTTGGATAAAGAGTTCCGTAGGGGCTTTTTGAGCAGAAGCCTCGCCCACAAGTTTTAGAATTTGACTTAATTTTGAGTCTTGATATGCTTTCGTAACGCGGATTTCACTGGGTGAATTGAGGTTAATCATTCCCGCTAGGATTGTTTCCCCCTTGGTCTTTCTCTCCGGGGTACTCTCTCCAGTGAGGGCACGGGTATCAAAGAACGCAGATGCGCTTAATAACTCACCATCTAACGCTAATCTTTCCCCGGGTTTCAGCTGAATGCGATCACCAATTTTAGCTGCTTTTGCTTTGATGCGGTGTTTTTCCTTCCTGCGGATCACTGTAATTTCATCCGGACGTTGATCTAAGAGCTTCTGGATATTTTTATGGCCCCTAGAGAGGGCCAAGCTTTGAAACCCTTCTCCGATATTATAGAAAAGCATGACTGCTACGGCCTCGGGGTATTCACCTATAGCAAAAGCTCCCAAGGTAGCGATGCCCATTAGAAAGAATTCAGAAAAGAAGGAGCCGTGCATAATTTCATGCACAGCTTCTTGAAGAACCGGCAGACCCACAGGGATATACGCCAAAATGAAATAGGCTAATTTGTAGGTGCCTGTAAACCAAGAAGGGGTATTAACATACATAAAATACAAGCCTACAAGCAAGAAGA
>JAJYSO010000117.1 GCA_021793535.1 Bacteroidota bacterium
CGATCTCGTTGTCTTTATTTACACCCCAATATTTGAATCCATAAATAGAATTCACAGCTTCTCCGTTTCGGATGATACTTGGGTGAACGCTAGCGGCACTTGTACTGTGCTTAGGGAAAATATCCTCTCCTCCAGGCAAGTTAGACACAGTATTCTTAGAGAAAGTAACGTTAAAGTCAGTATCCCAGGTAAAATCTGGGGTATTAAATATAGTAGCTCCAACACTCAATTCTACACCACTATTCTTCATGTCTCCCGCATTAATCTTAATGATATTCTCCGGAATACCTGCAGAAGGAGCAGTAGCACTGTTAATCACCATGTCATCTGTCTTGTTGATAAAATAATCTGCTGAAAGACGAATACGGTTTTGCAAAAAGCCTAAATCCAATCCAAAGTTTGTTTTTCTGGTGGTCTCCCATTTCAGGGCATCATTTCCGAATTGGTCATATCCTATACCCGTAACATCTCCATATTTATTAACTCCATAAATCCCAAGATATGGATAAGCTCCAATATTCGTATTCCCAGTCTCCGCATATGATCCTCTTAATTTAAAGTCATTTACCACATCTTTTAATCCTCCCCAAAAGTCTTCATTAGATATTGTCCATCCCAAAGATCCTCCAAAGAAAGTTTTCTCTCTATTATCTTTAGAGAGTTTAGACAAGGCATCATTACGTAAAGATAGTTGAATGAAATAACGACGATCAAAGTTATAGCTCAAACGTCCGATATAGGAACGAATCCCGTCTTCTTCTCTATTTCCTCCGATCCGTTGCTCTTCAAAAACATCCGTAATAATCTGTTTATTGAAATCCGTGCTGGCCATACCTTCTCCAACAGAATAAAAATAAGACCAGTTATTTTCCTGAAATTCAACAACCGCAGTTGCGCTTAAATTGTGAACATCATTAAACGTTTTGTCATAATTTAAGATATTTTGAATGTTCCACATCTCATCTTCAAAGGCGTATTGAGATACTCGACCATTGGGTCCACTTCCATCTCCGTGATAAGGATCCAAATAGGTAACTTCACCCGTATTGGCATGGTCAAAACCTGCTTGAAATCGGTATGTCAACCCATCGACAATTTTTGCTTCAGCAAAGGCCTGAATCACATTACGATCTCTTTTAGATTTGTAGGTATTGTATTTCATGACATAGGCAATGTTTGGGTATTGGCCTTGAACACCTCTATAGTTATCCCAACGACCAATTTCAGAGCCATTACTGGCAATATTGTAGCCCAAAGGATTGTCCTCGTCGTAAACTGGAACGTTTGGTAATTGCGTTGTAGCATTTTTCATAAAACCAGAAAGGCTATTATCTCCTTTATTCATAGCGCTTACCTTGTTTCGGGAAGCAGCCACAGAACCTCCGACTTTTAACCAATTGGTCAATTCTTGCTCCACAGAAGCTTTAATATTATATTTTTCCTGCCCATTGACTTTAGGTGCTCCTTCCTGATTTCCATAACCTAAGGACAAATAATAGGTTCCTTTATCAGAACCACCAGAAACACTTACATTCTCTTCAACTTGAAGAGCATTGTCTCGAAGCACTTCTTTAAACCAATCCGTATCATATTCCGTGCCTGCAGCCCAATCAGACAAACCATCATTACCTGTTTTTTCGTTGGAAATCGCAACGAAATCCTTAGCATGAAGCATATCAAATCGCTTCATAGGCTTTCCTAAACCAGTAATTGAAGAAACACGTACATTAAAGGAGTTCTTCTTTCCTTTTTTTGTAGTAATCAAAATAACACCATTAGCCGCACGAGATCCGTAAATAGCAGAAGCCGCACCGTCTTTCAAGATTTCAAAAGATTCGATGTCGTTTGGGTTCAAATCAGCTAATGGGTTTATATCCACATTGCTTCCCGAGGCACTTGTAGAATAGGGTATCCCGTCGACTACATATAGAGGATCGGTCCCAGAACTAATGGAAGCTACCCCACGAATATTAATTTTCGGCGCTTCTCCGATTAAACCAGAAGAAGAAACTTGTACGCCTGAAGAGCGGCCAGCAAGTTGTCCTTCAAAAGAAGTGGATACCAAGTCCTGAATATCCTGTGCCTTTACCGAAGAAATAGCACCAGTCACTTCTGATTTGCGTTGGGTACCATAACCTACCACAACCACCTCATCAAGAGCAGTCCCCTCCTCTAATGTTACATTAATAGTGGAGCTAGACCCCACGGTAACACTTTGATCTTGGAAACCTATACTACTAAATGTCAAAACTTGACCCTGTTCAGCAGCAATAGAGTAATTCCCATCAAAATCGGTACTGGTTCCCGTACTGGTTCCCACCACAGTGATGTTCACCCCTGGAACTGGAACGCCGTTCTCATCAGAAACGGTTCCAGAAATTTGCATTGTTTGAGCTTGAGCAAACACCAAAGGTACTGCTAAAGCAAAAACAAAAGTTAAAAAATATTTAAGTTTTGTTTTCATAGGATATTCTGTTTAATTATAATTAACGTGCAAATATTACGATAAATTTTTAATCTCCAAAACTTTTAATCATAAAACAAACAGAGATTACCCGCCGGGAGATACTATAAAATAAGGATATTTCAAAAAAATATTTTTGAAAGGGAGAACAAAAAAAAGCTAGACAAGCAAAAAAAATTACTGATTTTAAGTTTATTTTTTGAATTATAAAACATTAATTTTTTATAATATTAATATTGTATTTTTCATACAAAATATTAATATTATATCTTATATTTATTAAATTAACATTTATAATCAGACAAAGGAAATAATTTTTAAAAATTGCAACTTGACCCAAGCGTTGCTTAACCACATGAAACAAAACAAAACACTATACTGAAGCCTTATTTTAGATATCTTATCTTTTTATGAAATAAGAGATCACAAGAAAGTAGAAACTACTTGCTTCTATCTTCAATGAAACCGTGATTTAAAAATTTTAAGAAAATTTTTTTACTTTCTAAACTACTTAAATATCCAGATTGGCAAATCCTTATACAGCCACTTTTCCCTTAATATGTGGATAAGGATCGTAATTTTTTAAGGTAAAGTCGTCATACTCGAAAGCAAACAGATCCTCTACAGAAGGGTTTAACTCCATTGTTGGTAAGGTTCTAGGGATTCTGGACAGTTGTAAGTTTACTTGATCAAAATGGTTTTTATAGATGTGAGCATCACCCAAGGTATGAATGAAATCGCCCGCTTGCATGCCACAAACTTGAGCTACCATCATCAATAAGAGAGCGTAAGAGGCAATATTAAAAGGAACCCCCAAGAAGATATCCGCACTTCGCTGATACAACTGTAGGGATAACCTTAGCTTCTCAGGATGGTCTTGAAGGGGAGTTGTATAAAACTGGAAAAAAGCATGGCAAGGAGGAAGAGCTGCTTTTCCTTGCGCAACATTCTCTGAAAAGGAAATACGCGTATCGGGCATCACACTAGGATTCCATGCAGAAACCAACATCCGGCGGCTACTGGGATTCGTTTTTAGCGTCCGTACAACAGCTTTGATTTGATCGATGCCCTCATTGTTCCAATTCCGCCATTGCTGCCCATAGACGGGCCCCAGATCTCCATTATCATCCGCCCACTCATTCCAAATCCGCACTCCGTTCTCTTGCAAATAACGAATATTGGTATCGCCTTTAAGAAACCAAAGCAATTCGTAAATGACAGACTTCAAGTGAATTTTTTTTGTCGTCACCAAAGGAAAGCCTTCTTCCAAATTAAATCGCATTTGGTAACCAAATACGCTTCGTGTTCCGGTTCCGGTGCGATCGTCTTTATCTACCCCATCGGTCAACACATGTCGGATCAAATCGTGATATTGTTTCATATGAAAAAAGGTTCTTGGTCGCGTAATTTTATTTCTTCTTTGCCCTTAATACAGGGTTGAGTTCATCGTCATTATACATCTTCATTTGCTTATAGGTCTTCATGTATTTATTACCTTCTTCAATATCGGACAACAATTGATCCAACGCCAATGATAAATCCCTACGCTGCTCCAGTAAAATTTTCAATTTATCCGCACATTTTTTTTGGTGTGCTGTAGAGGCATCTCTCCGATTGGCCTCTTTTTCCATATGAAAGATTTTCAAGTTTAGGATTGACAGGCGATCTACAGCCCAAGCCGGGCTTTCCGTATTAATCGTCGCATTAGCGTGAGGGACCACTTCTTTGTATTGCTCCAAAAAGTAGCTGTCAATAAATTCCACCGTATCGGTACGGTCTTGATTAGAAGCGTCTATTTTTCGTTTCAGTATGAGTGCATCTGCAGGAGGGATTTCAGGATCCCGAATAAGGTCCTCGTAATCCCATTGTACGGTATCAATCCAGCACTTTCGGTAAAGAAGGTGCTCTATTAAAGATGTTTTTTGGTCGAATGGATTTGTAAACTCCTGATCTACCGTTCCCACTTCGTGGTATTTTGAAATGGTTTCTTTGAAAATTTTGTTGGCTTTTTCTGAAAACATGGGCTAATGAAAATTTGACAAGGCTAATTTAGTAAAATTAATTAAAGTGAATAAAAGAATAATCTCCAATGGAAGGGTTCTCATTTGCTAAAAATTAACGATATTCGCTTATCTTATGCCTTAAGTGTATGTTGACCACGCTGTTTTACGCCCTTATTTTCTTCCAACAAGGAGATTTTATACCCACCCCAAAAGATGCAAAGCCTAATCAGCAATTTGGAAACTATTCCTTTCTAGATTTTGTCAGTGAAAACTGGTTTTTTCTGGCAGCCATTGGATTAATGATCGTCCTGGTATTGTTTTATATACGGGAGAAAAAAAGAATGGCTAAAAAGGAAGAAGAGGAGAACAACAAATCCAAGTGGAACTAAAACCCATGCAGAAGGCCTGGCCTGCGTCATCAAAATTGTCAAGATAGAAAAAAAGATGAATGCATAGGACTATCCCGCTTCTTTTCCCGAGAGTACGATGACAAATTCCCCTTTTAGCGTGTGCGTTTGAAAGTGAGTCAGAACGGTTTGTAATGTCCCCCGAACAGTCTCTTCATGAAGCTTGGTGAGTTCTCGAGAAATGGACACTTTCCGATCAGGACCAAAAGTCTCGATAAAATGCTCCAAAGTCTTCAGCAATTTATAAGGAGATTCATAAAAGACTAGCGTACGCACCTCTTCCTTCAATGCATTCAAACGAGTTTTTCTTCCCTTTTTAGGAGGTAAAAAACCCTCAAAAACAAATTTATCATTAGGTAGGCCGCTATTGACTAGCGCAGGAACAAAAGCTGTCGCCCCTGGTAAACACTCTACGGGAACCCCTTGGGCAATGCATTCGCGTACAATCAAGAACCCCGGATCAGAAATAGCGGGAGTGCCTGCATCGGTTATAAGTGCAGCCACTTTTCCCTGCTTTATTTCTTCCATAACGCTTCCTATGGTTTGGTGTTCATTGAACTTGTGATGGGATCGCATTGGAGTAGCAATATCAAAATGCTTCAACAACTTTCCGCTTGTGCGGGTATCCTCAGCCAAAATAAAATCAGCCTCCTTCAGTATCCGAATCCCACGAAGCGTCATATCCTCCATATTTCCAATCGGAGTAGGTACCAAATAGAGCTTAGCCATCCTATTTTATTTAAATACCCCTTCCTCAACACAGAAGTCTGTTTGAGCAAGTGGAAAGAAATCCTTATGCTGTTCTCAATCTATTTTTGGTTGTGCAGCAAGAGTTTCATCACTGGCATACTCCTTAAACTGCTCAAAATTTTCACGGAAGTGCCGGGCCAACTCCAATGCCTTTTTATCATAAGCATCTGCATCTTCCCAAGTAGATTTAGGGTTTAAAACGGTATGGGGTACATTTGGACAGGAACGCGGCATGCACAATCCAAAAACCTGATGGGTATCATATTCCGCATCCACCAATTTACCCGATAACACAGCCTCCACAATGGCACGCGTATATTTTAAGTTGATCCGTTCTCCCACGCCATAGGCTCCACCTGTCCAGCCGGTATTAATCAACCAAACATTCGTTCCATTGGCTTTCATCTTACGGCTTAACATTCGCGCATAACGGGTCGGGTGTAAAGGCATAAATGGAGCGCCAAAACAAGTTGAAAAGCTAGGAATGGGCTCGGTCACCCCTGCCCCGGTTCC
>JAJYSO010000118.1 GCA_021793535.1 Bacteroidota bacterium
CGATCTTTGCCTATGATGAGCATGGACTGAAATTAAAAGAGGAAATCATTGGTCAAAAGGGGAAGGTACTTCGTCAAACAGATTATTCCTATACCCTGGATGCACAGGGGAATTGGACCAAGCAAATTGTGTTTGAATCTCAAAAACCAGAGATGATCATTGAGCGAGAAATCACCTACTATTAAAAGCACATTCTCCTTAAATTTATAGGGGCATAAACGTTAAAACTTTATTTTGTTCAGCAGCGAAACTGTAGTGAGCAAAATTATGGGACGATATACTCTGAAGCGAAGGGCGCCCTTTATAGCTATATGTTAAGGTTCTAAGATGAAAAGTTTTTTACTTCTTATTCCCACTTTAAATTTGAAGATTACGTTAAATGGAGTATGAACTCCGTGGATTTCAATTATCTTGATGACAAATCTATGTCGATTTTTTTATTCATTTAAACATGTCATCATGAGAGAGATATTAGAAAGACTTACCAAGGTTCACTCACCGGTGTGTATTTCCATTATTTTAAAAACCCACCGCATCCATCCGGAAAACAAAAAGGACAGTCTGTTGTTGAAAAATTTAATTACGGAAACCCATGCCCGCTTGGAAGATGAATACGGTAAAGAAGCTGCAAGTACCTATACCGACAAATTGAAAAAATTAGCTGAAAAGATAGATCATAACCACAACGATTTGGGGCTTGTTCTTTTTGTCAGTGATGAAATTGAAGAATATGTTCGCTTGCCTATCAGCCCCAATACGCGCATCATCTTGGATCAGACTTTTGCAACCCGTTCTCTTATTCGGGCTTTAAAGTGGTCCATGGAATATTATGTTCTGGTTTTAAGTAAAGGGAAAGCGCGTTTAATAAAGGCCAGTAGTGATAAGGTTGTTAAAGAGTTTGAAGATCGGGGGTTTCCTGTGACTGAGGAAGGGTTGCTGAAGATGCCCCCCATTGATGGGGCTAACGCCACCCGTGTATCCAATTTGACCCGAGAGTTTTTTAACCAAGTGGATAAGGCAGTCAACCGTATTCGTAAAGAACATCCGCTTCCGGTAATTGTATGTGCCCAAGAAGTCAATTATGCGGATTATTTAAAAGAAGCCGATCAGCCCGATACCCTCTTGGGCCGTGTATTATTGAAAAACGCAGAGGAAAAAGCTCTCAAACTGGTGCAGGATGCCTGGCCACATGTACGTGAAATGCGTATAAATAAACAACGTGAACGGATCGTTGAGTTGGAGGAAGCTTTTCAAAATGGGAACTACCTAAGTGATCTAAATGAAGTTTGGACGGCGGTGCAAGAAGGAAGAGGGAAAACTATTTTTGTGGAAGAGGGGTATTACCAGCCGGTAGTAGATCGAAAAGGCGTACTCAAGCCCGTCTCGAAAGAGACGAATTTTGATCAAGTGGATCGAGACGATATTGTCGATGAAATGATTGAGTTTACTTTAAAGTTCGGAGGTGACGTTGTCTTTATGGAGCGCGATGGGTTGGCAAAGTTTGACCGTAATATAGCTTTGATCACGCGTTATTAATAGGGAGCTACACTGCATCTCTACGTTGTTCTTGGCCAGGTATAAAGGAGTTTTGGGGATAATAGCTTAACCTTAAGAGTGGAAAAGGATTTAAGCCCATAACTTTTACGTGTTTTTCAGGGGCATTAAAAAAGGGCTGTTATCTTTGCAGCAAAGATTATGATAATGCCCAAAAACATAAGAATTGATCCTTTTGTTCTTGCTCTAATTGGCAGTGTCGCTGTTGCCTACTTTTTACCTTTTTTAGGATCTTCAAGCAGCCCGGTAGACTTAAATCGTATAAGCAGTTATGGGATTTCTCTTATCTTCTTATTTTATGGATTGAGTCTGAATACAGAGGCGATCAAAAACGGATTGAAAAACTGGCGTTTACACGTGATTATTCAAGCCAGCACTTTCGTTTTATTTCCTTTACTCATCTTACCTTTTTATCCATTATTTAAAAATGGCCCTTATGAATTGTTATGGCTGGCCTTTTTGTTTATGGCTGCTTTACCCAGCACGGTTTCGTCTTCTGTAGTTTTAGTGTCCATGGCAAAAGGAAATCTTCCAGCAGCTATTTTTAATGCGAGCATATCTGGAATTATCGGTATCGTCCTCACTCCTCTCTGGATGACTCCTTTTGTGCAGAAATCGAATGTCGAATTTGATTTTACCAGTATCTATATGCAACTGATCACGGAAATCGTCATCCCTTTAACTTTAGGACTGCTTTTAAGAAAACCTTTTGGAGCTTTAGCGTTGAAGTATAAACGTCAACTGGATCTTTTTGATAAGTTTGTTATCCTGCTCATTGTATATAAGAGCTTTGTACATTCTTTTGAAGACAACATTTTTACCAGTGTGAGTATTTCTGCTTTACTCTTGTTGGTGGCCCTTGTAATTGGCTTATTCTTTTTGATGTATAACTTGACAGGATGGGTGGGTAAGTTACTGAAATTTAGCGAACCGGATCGCATCACCAACCAGTTTTGTGGGACAAAAAAATCATTGATCCACGGGACGGTCTTTTCTGAGGCACTTTTTGGACCAACCAGTATTATTGGAATCCTATTGTTGCCCTTGATGATCTACCACGCCTTACAGATTCTGATTATCAGTATATATGCTACAAAAATTAGAGAGAAGAGGATGCAGGAAATCTTGGAATAACATTAAAGATTTGCACTTGAATAGCCTAAGGATTCGGATTATCTTTAAAAGGTTTTCCCGGACGTTTTCCTTGCAGATTCGAAAATGGGGGGGCCTGGGTTGCTTTCTTTTTAGCGCCTGTTTGTATGGGCAAAAAGCACTGGAAGGTTCTCCAGAAACTGAATTATTGGATTCGGTTTATCTTCAAAGCCCTATACTCCGCGATTTTTCGGTTGGCCAAGGGGTGCAATCTCTTCCGGATGTACTCACGATGACGAGCCGCCCTTCTTTAGGTTCTTTATTGAATTACACCACCCCCATTTATTTTAAAGAAAATGGCTTGGGAATGGTGTCCTCTCCTTCTTTTCGAGGGACGACAGCCTCGCAAACGGCCGTGCTTTGGAATGGTATTCCTATCAATTCTAGTTTTAACGGGCAGCTGGATTTCAACACGATTAATGCAGGGAGCTATACGGCTATCCAGGTGCGTCCTGGCGGAGGGAGTCTGTTATATGGGAGCAGTGCAATAGGAGGAACGGTACATCTAGAAAACCACTTAGAGTTTAAAAAAAAATTTGACCATGAGCTCTACCTGAGTCATGGGAGTTATCACACTTGGGAAAATACCTATCGATTGGCCGTTGCCAATAAGAAGTGGAGCTTTAGTGGAGCACTTTTCCAAAATAGTTCTGCTAACGATTATACCTTTCATAAAAGAGAGGGAAAAAATACCAATGGAGCATATAAAAATTATGGTTTGGATCTTGCTTTAGGGTATCGAATTAATTCGAAAAATAGGTTGTATGGGTATGCTCAGCTTTATAATGGTGATCGTCATTTCCCTATTTTTTACAATTCAGAGACCCCCACAAAGTATAGGGATTTTAATGTGCGGACTTTATTGGAATGGAAGGCAAAATGGAAGCGGTTTCAACCCACCTTAAAACTGGCTTTTTTAAATGATCAATATCGGTTTTACCCCAATACCACCCAAAAAAGGTATGCTTTTGGAACTACTCACACCTTTGTGGGCCGCTACAACTTGCGTTATGTGCTCAGCCCCAATCTTTTACTCAATACCTTTGTGAATCATGAATATACCCAAGGAAAGGGATCGGATATCACTGCTGATCGTCGGAATGTCACCGCCTTTGGTGTGGTGTTTAGACATGATCTTTCTTCGCGTTGGCGTTATCAAATCGGCCTGAGAAAAGAAGCGACTAAAGCCTACGGAAGTCCCCTTTTATATTCTTTGGGCATGGAGTACAAAATAGCCCCTTTTTACGCGTTAAAACTCAATGCTTCTAAAAATTTTAGACGGCCTACTTTTAATGATTTATTTTGGATCAATGCCGGTAATAAGGAACTCAAAGCAGAACAATCCCATCAAATTGAATTGGGAAATTATCTTCACTACAAGCAGTGGAAGATTCAAGTGACGGGTTATTTTAATGATATTAACGATATGATTCATTGGGTACCTGTATCGGGTCCACTTTTTAAGCCGGTGAATGAAGAGCACATTCAAACGTATGGGGTGGAAACCTTATGGGGCTGGGAGAAGAGTTTTAAGGAAGATAGGCTCCATTGGAATGTCACCTATGCTTATACGATATCTAAGGATAAGCGAACGGGACGACAGCTGGTTTACGTGCCTTATCACAAAGCTACTGTGGTGGCACGTTATACGAGGAAGCGATTTGAGCTCAGCTATCAAATGGTATATAATGGCCGTGTATTTTTGCAATCGGATAATGACTTTGGGGCCACCTTGCCAGGCTATGGGGTTCATGATATGGAGGCTTCTTATCAGATGGGTAAGCACGATACATTTCGTATCGGAGGAAAAGTCAGGAATTTGTTTGATATTTCCTATCAGAATGTTGAACGTTATGAAATGCCGGGAATTAATTTTAGTATATTCGTGAACATAAAATTATAGGTTATGAAAGTCGTTAAAAATTTGCTTTTTGCCGCTATGGCGCTCTTTACGTTGTTCTCTTGTAGTTTGGAGAGCAGTACTCCTCCTCCGATTATTGGAGGCCCAGATCCGGTGGAAAGCATTTTAGATCGTGGTTTTTTTGTAACGAATGAAGGACAATTTCCCAATTCGGGAAGCGTGAGCTTTATCAGTAATGACTTAGATGTTTCCGAGCAGAAGATCTACTTGAATGTGAATGGAAGCGGTGATCTGGGCAGTGGACTACAATCTATGTTCTTCGATACCAATGGACATGCTTTTATCATTTCAAATGGAGGCAATTTTATTACTGCAGTGAACCGATCAACTTTTGAGCATTTAGGGCGGGCTGAAATGGGGCTAGAGGTTCCGCGATATGGTGTAGTTGTTGGAGAAAAAATATATGTTACCAATCAGGGGGATTTCACCACTCCTAATGATGATTATGTTGCCGTGTTGAGTCTGCAAGACCTCTCTTTGGAGAAGAAAATTACAGTGGGATCTTATGTAGAGCATATTTTTAGGGGACCGAATGATTTGATCTACATTGAGGGTACAGCCTTTGATCAAGGCAATAGTATTGCTGTCTTAGACCCCTCGAGTAATGAAATTGTGGAAACTATTGAAACGGCGGATGCCTTAAACTCTATAGCGCTGGATAATGCCAACATTTATGCTTTAACGGCGCATAAACTTCAGAAATTTAACCTTCAAACTGGTGCGCTAGAGCAAGAGATTGATTTGGAGGATGGGCAGGAGGCTAGACAGTTACGCTATAGTGATGGGAACTTATACTATACAGTGGGGGCTTCGGTATTCAAATACAATACTTCCTTTGCAGACGAGGTGCCCTCGGAACCAATTTTGAGTTATGTTTCTGGTTCGGAATATGGGGCTGTGTATGGGTTTGAAGTTCACAAGAACAAAATTTATATTGCTGACGCCGGTGATTTTACATCCAAAGGCTTTGTAGAGGTTTTTTCCGCAGAGGGATCTTCTCTAGGGAAGTTCGATGTGGGAGTAGGGCCAAATGGGTTTTATTTCAATGAATAAAGTGAAAAAGCGATAAAGGAATTTGGGGATTGGGTCACAGAAGATTTAAATAGACATTTTTAAAATGGAAAGAAGGAAGAATGGACAGCCTATTTTGGCATATCCGACTTCTTGTATTGGTTTGTCTAGAGTCAATCTTCAGATCTCCTAAAGATTGGAAAATAAATTGTTTCTTTGCACAAAACTTAATCCGGTGAAACTGGTTAAACGCTGTCTTATATTTTTTGCAATTTTGTTATTGCTGTGCCAAGTCCCTTTTTCGTGCGCCCAACGTGGAAGACCGGAAGGGGGGCCTAAAGATACGATTCCACCGACGGTGATCAGTGCTAAACCGGCCAATTTTTCTACCCATTTTAAGAGTACGCTCATCCGCATTAATTTTGATGAATATATCAAGTTAAAAGACCCGGATAAGCAAATTTTAATCTCTCCACCTTTAAAGAATAAACCGAT
>JAJYSO010000119.1 GCA_021793535.1 Bacteroidota bacterium
AAGGTATAATATTGGTAAAAGGATACAACTCAATACTATCCATTCGTGCTCTGGAAAAATTTAATATAGGCAAGGCATTATGAGAGTCTATGTCCGTGTCTCCATGTCCGGGAAAATGTTTAATACTGGACAACACCCCTTTACTCTCCATCCCTCTCACAAAACTTAACCCTTTTTCTGTCACATTCACTCGATCCTCTCCAAAAGAGCGGTTTCCAATAATAGGGTTTTGCGGATTGATATTGATATCCACATCAGGAGCAAAATTAATTTGCATACCCATACGCTTGGTCTGCGCTCCCAATCGTCTACCAAATTGTCGAATCAAATCATTGTCTTCAATAGCGCCCAAGGTCAAATTCCAGGGAAAAGCATAAGTTGAATCCAAACGCATCGCCAATCCCCACTCTGCATCCTGCCCAATTAATAGCGGAATTTTACTTTCTTTTTGATAGGAGTTTGTCAATTTTGCTTGGCGGACGGGGCCTCCTTTCGAAAAAATAATCCCACCGAGTTTATATTTTTTAATTTGTTCCTTCACAGCTTCAGTCTCTTGCTTAGACTGGCTGGAAAACACCATGGTCATAAAAAGCTGCCCTATCTTATCCTCCGCTCCCATTTGAGCATACACACTATCCACCCATTGACGTTGTGCCTTAGCATCATAGGAAACCAAGGGATCCGGCTTTAGGGTCGTATCGATTTCTATTTGAGAGAAAGAAACCAATGGAACGATTAACACAAAAAAGAGGAGTTGTTTTTTTAAAGCTCGAGTATTATAGAAAAAAGACATAGGCAATTTCTTGAAGAATAAAATCAATTTGGGGTTGAGTGAACTACCACTTATGTAAAAACGATAAGTGGATTTTACACTCCATTTTATAAAGGTCCTAATTTAAAGGGTTTGAAAAACTTTTCCTTTAAAAAGATCAAAAATCAAACTTCCTTATACAAAATAGCTGCTTCAAAATCGAAACAGCTATTTCAGAGACCTTATTTTAAATTAATGTTTATTACTTGGATTGGGCTCCATATTCCGATTGGTATCCAACTCTTGTTGTGGAATGGGAAGCACTAATCTGGCGTCACCCGGAGCAACATCTCCATGGCGGTTCGCAGCGTTTTGATCGATCTGACGAATCGGTTTATGAAACCTGACCAAATCAAAGAAACGGAATCCTTCAAAAACAAATTCTTTCCTTCTCTCCTTAAGAATATTGTCAAGGGTTGCTTGACTATATGGAAGGGCATTTCTATTGACGGCTACTTCGTTTAACAAGTCCAAAGCTTTACCAGGGTCCTTGTCTAACAAAGCTTCTGCATAATTTAAAACCACCTCCTCATAGCGGAATATTTTAATGTTATCCCACCCGCGCATGCTGCCATCACTGGGGTATTTTCCCATATTTCTAAGTTTACCATTTTCCTTGGCAATCATCTCTTCCGATCTCCTTACGTCATCTGCGTCAAAATCAGCGTCCTCTATGAAATTGGAGAAAACTTCTATATCTCCATAATTCGTTTCAAAGATTCGATAGATATTGCTTAGTCCATCGATGCCTGGATTATCGTCTGCATTATTATCCAGCTCAAATATAGAAGCCGGGCCGGGTTCTTGAATACTCCAATAATCCACTAATTCCTGCGCAGGGGTAACAGCATATTTCCCGTACAGCTCTTCCGAAGCCTCAATTACTTTATCATAGTCCTTAAAATAAGTACCCACTCTGGACTTTAAAGCATACGCAGCATCCAATGTGAAATTCGTTTTATCATTGCCCCATTGAGAACCACCTGCTTGTTTAAATTCTGCAATAGCTTCTTCTATATCAGCATAAATGGCTTCCTTATTTTCGGCAATGGTGGCTCTTGGCTTTTGGAGTTCATCATCCTTAAATTTCTTGACATAGGCCACTCCTAAATTATCGCCTTCATCCACGTAGGCTTGTCCGAATAGCCGTACCAGATCAAAATGCGCCATCGCCCGAACCGCATAGGCTTCTCCCAAAACTTGTGCTTTATCTTCTTCGCTTCCCGTAATCTGATCCATATCCACCGCCAAGATGATATTGGGGTTGGCTGTAGTGGCATACATCCGTCTATATAAATTGGCTACCGTACTGCTGGTGCTTTGCAATTCCATTTTAGACATATCTGAAAATCTTCCAGTAGTATTATTTGCAAATACATTATCCGCTCTGACTTCTCCGGCAATAATATAATCACGTCCCATATAGCTTGACTGGTCCATATTGTCATAAGCACCATCCATTAGCTGCCTCAAATCCTCAACGTTTTCCTCTTCTCCTGCTTCGACATTCATCCTTACAGCCGGATCTAGAGAGCAAGCCGTTAATACGAGTAACAAGAGAAGACTAAAGGCTACTGATTTATATTTTTTCATAATTTAGAAGTTTATATTAACATTAAAAGTTACCGTTTTAACGGGAGGTGCGGTAAGATTGGTATACCCATCCGTTCGTACCTCTGGGTCCAACCATAAGGTTTTGTCCTTAACCCATGTCCACAAGTTCGTCCCGCGAACCGACAAGGTAACGGCATTGACCGGAAGGCCTTTCAACACCTCTTTATTAAAGGTATATCCCACGGCCACATCCCTTAATCTAGCATACTCCCCATCGTGTAACCAACGCGTAGAAGTTTGTCCCACTACATTATCCACATTCGCGGAATTGGTATCAAAACGCGGATAATCTGTGATGTCTCCTGGCTTACGCCAAGCTCCTTCGAAGGCTTGTACGGAAGAGTTACGCGCTTCTAACTGGGATCCTGTGGTTTGAATAAAATTGGTGAACCCTTCATAAATTTTATTTCCACCAGAGAAATACAATTGCCCTTCTAAGAAGAAGTTCTTGTAATCCAAACGAGTGGACAGGCTTCCAGTATAGGTTGGCAACCTACCTTTTCCTATGTACTGCCGTTTTGCTTCTCCAAAATCATTAGTGGTCTCCTCACTGGTGGTTCGATCTATATACCACAAACCGTCGCCGTTGTCAGGGTCAACTCCAGCCCATTCAGGCATATACCACTCATAGGCTTCATGTCCTTGCTGGATCACATATCCATCAGCAATGGTCTGACCATCTTCGGGCATACGGGTCACTTTATTGTTAAGTGTAGCCAAATTAAATCCAAGATTCCAATTAAAATCTGTGGTCTGAATCACATCGGCGTTTAGTTGAAATTCGATCCCGCTATTTCTCATCTCTCCCTGATTCTGAAGAATAGTCGAAGGGTAATAGGCTACACTATACGGAATAGGTACTTCCAGCAACATATCTCGTGTCTGATTATTAAAGTAGCCCAGGGTTCCGGTAAGCCGATTGTTAAAAAAAGAAAAATCCGTAGAGATGTCGAACCTTCCACTGCGCTCCCAAGTAGCATCCGTTCCGTATTCATCGACAAAAGCTGCCGGTAATTTCCTATAGGTGCCATACCCGATTAAAGCTTGGTATTGATTGATTCCGATGTTAGCATTTCCTGTTTCTCCATAAGCCACTTTTAAACGAAGTTCATCGATAAAATCTGCTTGAGCCAAAAAGTCTTCCTCATGGAGGTTCCAACCCAAGCCAACAGAATAGAACTGCCCCCATCTTTTGCTAAACCGAGAGTCTCCCTGATAGGAATAGCTTGCATTTAACAAGTAACGTTTATCAAAGTCATAATTCAACAGCCCGACCCATCGCATGTTCATGCGTTCCGAATAGCTTCCACCCGCGCTGTATAAATCAGCCGCGGCGTCCATTTCCTTGAGTTGATCATTGGGAAACTGCCCTCCGGCGGTCGTCATTCCTCTTGTTTTATATTTGGTAAACTCCTGTACTGCGGTCAACCTAAAGTTGTGTTTTTCGTTCAAGGTAAAATTGTAATCCAAAGAGTTTTGAGTGGTGTAATTAAACAACTTCGCTTCGCGTTCTTCCTTGTATCCGTTTATGGATTGACCAGAACTGTGATGTCTATTTTGATAATGGTTAAAATACCTCAAGGTAAAGTCAACGCCCAACCTGCTGGTGAAAACCAAATTATCCAGGATTTTCCAATTCAATTCCGTATTCTGTATTCCTCGGGTAATTTCATTATCGACGTCATCATACTTTCGAATATAGACGGGGTTGTAAATATTACCCCCATAGGTATTAAAGCCCGGGGTTCCATTCAAGGTTCCATCTTCTAAATAAGGAGATTGCCATGAGGGAATGATATACCGAGCGAAAGTTGGGTTTTGAAACCAAGTGGTGGATTCCCATGAAGGCTCACTTTTTACATTGGAAACGAGGCCTGTAATACTCAAGTCAATGGCATCACTTAGGTTAGCTGTATATTTCACATTCCCGGATAACCGCTGAAAGCCCGACTCTATAATGGTTCCTTCGGAATGATTATAGCCTACACTGGCATAAAGAGAAGAATCATCCGAACCTTTGGAAACTGAAAAATCTACATTATGAGTGATCGCATTTCTATTCAAGACTTCATCTGACCAATCCGTATCGGGGGTCCCAATTTCTCGCCAATGTTGTATTTGAGTATAGCCCAATTCATTCAACGCAAAGTCCTCGAATTCCTGATCGCTCATTTCTGCACCGTTGGCATATCCATTTAACAAGCCCAATTTCACCGCTTCATAGCGTTGATCCGAGTTCATGGCTTTAAATTTATTTCGAGCCAAATCAGTGATACCCAAACTGTAATTAAGGGAGTATCTCGCCTGCCCATGGCGCCCGGATTTTGTGGTAATTAAAATTACGCCGTTGGAACCCTCGGCTCCATATGGTGCAACAGCGGAGGCATCTTTCAAAATAGATATACTCTCTATATCGCTTGGATTGACCAAACTCAACAAGTCTATAGAGGTGGCTTCTCCCGCTCCTCCAACATCTCCGGAGTTAACCGGAACACCATCGATAACGTACAGCGGTGAATTTCCTGCCGTAATGGAGTTCATCCCTCTGATGCGGATTTCCGCGGAAGATCCTGGCAGCCCTGAAGTACTGTTTACAGTAAGCCCGGGGGCTTTTCCTTGCAGCGCTTCCTGAGCACTGACAAAAGGAGTTTTGGCAATTTCGTCCGATGACACGGTAATAACCGATGCAGTGGACTCGTTTCGGGTCATCTTTCTACCAAAGGCACTAATGACAACTTCGTCTAAAGCGTTAGGGTCCTCTTCCAAAGCTACATCGATCTCTTGCCCGGTTACCGTTCGTTGTTCCGTACGGAAGCCAACATAAGAAAACTCCAAAACATCACCTTGTGAAGCCTGAATTTGGTAGTTCCCATTAAAATCAGTAGAGGTACCCGTAGTGGAGCCTTTAACCTGAATATTGACACCCGATAGTGGAACGCCATTTTGATCAGTAACACTCCCTTTTACCTCATTTACTTGCCAAGCATAGACCGGTAGATCAACACTTGAATTCGAAGTCACAAATAACGCGGTGGCCGCCGCCCCATCGGCCCCTCCGTTCCCTACTGCTGTAGTTTCTACAAAATCAGCGGTATGCGCAAATACACCCGCTATCGGGAAGAGTAAACCCAATACCGTCGATCGAACCTTTAAGTTAAACATAAAGAGATGGTCTTCTCCCATCCCCTGGGCTTGGTGTGGTATTTCCATATTTCCGGTGGTTTTAAATTTAATTAATACTAGCTGTTCTACAAACCCTACACCCCGCTATAAAGCTTTTCCTCAATTTCTTCTATTGCTGGCGATGTAGTTGAAGATTCGGCAGTAGAATACGGTCATCAGCAGCTTATTTTATTAAGATTATATTTTGTTTCATACTTTATTTTGCAATAAGCTTTCATAAATATGCCCTACTACTCCCTTTTTCTTATCCCTTCGAAAATAGGAATCTTTTGCGATAATTTGCTAGATTATTCGAATTATTTTTCAATTAATGCGCATTATTGTACATTTTAATGTAATTTTAGCTATTATTTCTAGCATTAAAAATATAGATAATGACAACGTTCTCTACATTTTTATGTGGAATTATTTAACTTTATTGTTAAAATAGGCGTAGTTTCCCCCAAGAACAAACTTGGC
>JAJYSO010000120.1 GCA_021793535.1 Bacteroidota bacterium
GATCTGAATTGGCCATTTCATACTTCACTTTAACATCGTTCTCTTTAAGTGCTTTCTGGTAAGGTCCACAGGCACTTAAAATTAAAGCGAGTATCAGCAGGGCAAATAGGTTTTTCATGAATAGAAAATATTTCGGCAAAATTACTGTTTTCTACAGTATTAAAAAAATGAAAACTTGCTTATAATAAAGAAATTCCCGATTCAAAACAAATTTTTAGGGCAATTGCTATAAATTGTTAATTAATTTTAGACAAAATCGTTTGCAACACTCCTGTAAAGCTTTCTACTGCATCGGGATCCACAACAATGGTCAAATCATTCCGCACATCCTGTTCACTTCTCAACCCAATACGAAACTTCGCCGGGGTAGCCGCACTTAAAAAGGCAAGCTCACAAGAGGCCTTGGCAAAGTAATTCACCAAAACATCATACTTTTTATCCTTAAAAGCTTGGGCATCACTCCCTGTTTTAAACGCTCCTCTCCATGTGAGCTGATCATTAGTAAAAACTTTATCTGTATAAATAATCTCTGCATTTTTTCTACGCAGCGGGACAACAATAGTATCCACTTCTACAAGTGCTTGATTCAAGCAGTCTCCTCGGATAAAGGCCTCTTTCAATATGCTCATATCTCGGTAATCGGACAAAATATTAAGATCCACAATCAGCCCTACCGAAGCAATCGTGCTCATTTTTTCAGGTACGTATACCCTTTGCAAAAGAAAGGTTTTCTTTTGTATTGTGCTGCGCGTGAATTTTCTAAACATTCTTCAAACTTTATAACCATCCAGAATTAGAATCTCTACAAAGATGCTGAAAAAATTCATTTTCGCTTATTCTACCCCACACAAAACTATCCTCTGCTAATGATTCCAAATCACTATCCTATACCGCACGCTAAGCGTATTCTATCAATTATAGTAAACTGGCTTCACTTTTCAAATTCCTAATCGCCAAGACAAGACCCTATTGTATTCTTACAAAAAATAGTACTTTTGTTCAAAATAAAGATACATGCTAAAAATAGGAGTTCTAGGTGCAGGTCATCTGGGGAAAATTCATTTGCGTCTAGCGCAGCAATCCGAACGCTATCACCTGGCCGGCTTCTTTGACCTCGATCAAGAGAATGCTCATCAAGTAAAAAAGGATTTTGGATATCACCTCTTTGACTCTGCCGAAGAACTTATTCGCTCCGTAGATGTCGTTGACATTGTTACCCCCACCCTATCACATTTCAAAATCGCCCAAATGGCACTCAAGGCCGGAAAGCACATTTTTGTCGAAAAACCCATTACTTATACCTATCAGGAAGCCGAGACATTGATGAAATTGGCCAAAGAAATGGGGGTTAAGGGACAAGTAGGACACGTGGAACGCTTCAACCCCGCCTTTCAGGCGGTAGAATCACGCATTGAAAACCCCATGTTCGTGGAGGCTCACCGTTTGGCAGAGTTCAATCCCCGTGGAACGGATGTTCCTGTGGTATTAGATTTGATGATTCATGACATCGAGGCCGTTATGAGCGTAGTAAAAGGCCAGGTCAAAACGATTCATGCCAGCGGTGTTTCCATCCTCAGCAAAACTCCCGATATCTGTAATGCCCGAGTAGAGTTTGAAAGCGGCTGTGTGGCCAATTTTACCGCCAGTCGGATCTCTCTCAAAAACATGCGAAAACAACGCTATTTCCAACGCGACGCATACATATCGATCGACTTTTTAGAAAAAAAATGTGAAGTGGTCAAGATGAAGGATGCCCCAGCGCAACCAGATGAATTTGCCATGATTCTACAAAATGCGGAGGGGAAACGCAAACAGATTTATTTTGACAATCCAAAAATAAAAGACAACAACGCTATCTTGGAAGAGTTGGAAAGCTTGGCTGATGCCATCGAACAAGACAGCACTCCCAAAGTAACGCTGCAACAAGGAGCTAATGCATTAAAAGTAGCCAATCAAATCATGGATATCATCAACTCCGAATACGAACGGCTAAAAAAAATCAATTTCTAAACTTATGAAAAATATTGCTGTTATAGGCGCCGGAACCATGGGAAACGGAATCGCCCACACCTTCGCGCAATACGGATACACTGTCAACCTTATCGACATCTCCAGCGACAGTCTAAAAAAAGGGGTGGAGACGATTGAAAAAAACTTGGACAGGATGCTTAAAAAGGATAAAATATCTGAACAGGAAAAACAAGAAACCCTCGATCGTATCCACACCTACACACAAATGGAAGAAGGCGTTAAAGAGGCGACTCTCGTTGTGGAAGCTGCGACAGAAAATGAAGAACTGAAACTCCAAATTTTCGAGCAGTTGGATCAGTTGTGCCCAAAAGAGGTGATATTGGCATCCAACACAAGCTCCATATCCATCACTAAAATTGCGGCAGCAACCCACCGTCCTGACAAAGTCATCGGAATGCACTTTATGAATCCTGTTCCCATGATGAAGCTCGTTGAAATCATCACTGGTTATGACACTTCAAGGGAAACTACCGATAGCATTCTTAAAACCGCAAAAAACTTAGGAAAAGAACCGGTGAAGGCTAACGATTATCCGGGGTTTGTCGCCAATCGCATTCTCATGCCCATGATTAATGAAGCCATAGAGACCCTGTATAACGGGGTTGCAGGTGTAACGGAAATAGATACCGTTATGAAATTGGGAATGGCCCATCCCATGGGCCCTCTACAATTGGCAGACTTTATTGGGCTAGACGTTTGCCTATCTATTTTAAATGTCATGTACGACGGTTTTAAAAACCCAAAATACGCACCCTGCCCACTTCTCGTCAATATGGTATTGGCTGGGAAAAAAGGAGTCAAATCGGGTGAAGGGTTTTACGATTATAGCGAACATAAAAAAGCAGAAAAACCCGCTGCCCAATTCTTATAGACCATGCCAAAGATTGTTCCTTTTCGCGCCGTCAGGCCTACCCGGGATAAAGTAAGCCTTATCGCATCCAGAGCTTACGAAAGTTATACGGAAGAACAACGCAAGGCCAGATTGGACACTAATCCTTATTCCTTTTTACATGTTCTTAATCCAGGGTATAAATACCATAAGGTCATTTCTGGACATCGACATTTCGAACTGGTAAAGAACAGGTATGAAGAATTCAAGGACAACGGATACTTTATAAAAGACAGTCAACCGGCATACTACTTCCACAAAATTGTCAACCGGGAAAACCAAGTTTTCCACGGAATTGTCGGGGCGGCCAGTATTGAGGATTATCAGCACAACATCATTAAAAAACATGAGGAAACCTTGTCCAAACGCGTGGAGACCTTCAAAAATTATCTAGAGATCGCTCGTTTTAGTGCAGAGCCCGTTTTGGTGACCTATAAAGACAATGCCAGGCTAAAAGAAATCTTTAACACGATTTCAAAGACGCGAGCAGAATATGAATTTACTACTACTTATAGAGACACCCACTATTTATGGGTGGTTGATGATCAAGAGGTGGTTCAGGAAGTAACCCAACAATTCTCACAAATGGACAGTGCATACATTGCCGATGGACATCATCGTTCTAAAGCATCTGCGTTGTTAGCGGACCATTATGCTCAAAAAGAGGAGCAAGCCGCTTCAAGCGAGGCGCTGCGTTACTTTATGACTTTCAACATTCCGGAAAGCGAGCTGAGCATATATGAATTCAATAGACTGGTAAGGGATCTTAACGGACTCAGCAAAGAAGAGTTCTTAGTGGAACTGGATACTTATTTTCACATCGAAAACAGGGGAAATACCTTTTATCGCCCTGAAAAAAAAGGATTTTTCTCCATGTATTTGGATGGTGCGTTTTATTCCCTTCATTTGAGAAAATATAATTATACCTTTACAGATTCCCTTTCCAAGTTAGATGTGAGAATATTATACGACACCATTCTCAATCCAATTTTGGGCATTAAGGACTTAAGGCACGACAAAAGAATTAGTTATGCGCATGGGAAAAAAGGAATGGCCTATATCAAAGGACTGATAGACAAAGGAGAATACGCCATAGGATTCGGATTATTGCCCACAACCATTGAAGAAGTAAAAGAAATAGCCGATGACGGTTTAGTCATGCCCCCAAAAGCCACCTATATAGAACCTAAGCTAAGAAGTGCGGTCACAATTTATGAAATCTAAGAGATGTGATTATGAATACTATTGAAGAACGTTTAAAAATGATTCGGGAGAGCCTGCCGGAAGATGTGACGCTGGTCGCCGTTTCAAAGACAAAATCGGTTGAAGAGATCCGGATAGCCTACGACGCGGGACAGCGCATCTTTGGAGAAAATAAGGTACAGGAAATGACCTCAAAATACGAGCGTTTGCCCAAGGATATCCTCTGGCATATGATTGGGCATGTACAGAGCAATAAGGTAAAGCACATGGCCCCTTATGTAAACCTGATCCACGGTGTTCACAAAATGAAATTACTTAAAGAAATCAACAAATGCGCTAAAAGAGAAAATCGTGTCATTCATTGTTTGTTGCAGTTAAAGATAGCCAAGGAAAACACAAAATTTGGCATGGATGTGGAAACCATGAACAATATTCTGACCTCTGAAGAGTATGCACAAATGGAAAATGTCAAAATTATCGGACTCATGGGAATGGCTACCTTTACCGATAGTAAAAAACAAATCAGAAGCGAATTCGAATTTCTCAAAAAGAACTTCGATTCTTTTGCCAAAACCCACCCTGAACTCACCGTCCTCTCTATGGGAATGAGTGGTGATTATCACATTGCCATAGAATGTGGCTCAACCATGGTTAGGATTGGAAGTAAAATTTTCGGTGAACGGCAGTATCATTAATTAGATATTCATCTAAAAACCTGAAGAACAAACCCTCTATGTACGCCATCCTCGATCTAGAATCTACCGGCGGGAAGTACGGTGAAGAAGGGATTACCGAAGTAGCCATCTATAAATTTGATGGGGAGGAGATTGTCGATCAATTTGGCTCTCTGATTAATCCTGAACGAAAAATTGAACCTTTTGTCATCAAACTGACGGGAATCAACAACGATATGTTGCGCTATGCGCCAAAATTCTACGAAGTCGCCAAACGCATTATAGAAATTACCGAAGGCTGTACGCTAGTTGCACACAATGCTAAATTTGATTACCGCCTCTTGCGTACAGAATTCAAACGCCTAGGATACACCTATCAACGTCAAACACTCTGTACAGTTGAGCTTTCAAAAAACTTGATCCCCGGCATGCCTTCTTATAGTTTGGGGAAATTGGTAAAAAACCTTGGCATTCCGATAACCGATAGACACCGTGCTTTTGGTGATGCCATGGCCACTGTCCGCCTCTTTAAATTACTGCTGAATAAAGACCTCAAAAAAGAAATTATCGGACTGGCCACAAACCGCATCGATCCGACCAAAAGAAACTCCTCACAGCTCAACATCGTCAAGAGTCTCCCTACAGAAACCGGAATCTTTTACATTTACAACCAAACAGGAGAAATCATCTTGCTGGGAAAAAGCACCAATATCCGGCGGAAGGTAAACGACTACTTTATCAAAAACACACTCAAAGCCAAAATAATTCAAAAGGAAGCGGCTTCGGTAAGCTACGAGCTGACCGGTAATAAGCTCATTGCTACGTTAAAAGAAAACGAAGAAATACATCGGCTCCAACCCAAGTACAATGACCAACCTGCACATGAAAAAAGTTTTCGGTATGGCTTGTATAGGACCGAGAAAAGCAACCTCATCCGACTAGAAAAATTAACGTCTCAAAAAGAATTGATCACGCCATTTAAAAGTCTTATTCAAGCAGAACATTTCATCAAACATCTTATCCAAGATCATGGCATAGCTCCTAAGAGCATAGCTACCAATAACCTGATTCGCATCGGGGACGCTTCTAATTCTATCGGTTCATCTCATCAAAACCCAACCTCCAACTCCTCCGCAGCGGTACAAAAAAAATTACAAGCGGTCATTGATCACTACAGTCTTTGCCAAGAAAATCTACTAATTGTCGGCCCCGGGCGTCAGCCTGCGGAAAAGAGCATCCTGCTTTTCGAAAACCACCTCT
>JAJYSO010000121.1 GCA_021793535.1 Bacteroidota bacterium
ACCTCCGGTAAATTTATAATCGGCTATATCGTGAAGAAGAGCCCCCAAGGCCACCACTAATTCATCAATAGGTTGTTCCTTTTTAGCAATATGTAAAGCCGTCTTATAAACACGCTCCACATGAAACCAGTCGTGCCCCCCTTCCGCTCCTTCCAACTCGGATTTGGCAAATTCAACAGTTTGTTTAATAAGAAAAGAGGAATCGGAAGAAGTCATTTGTTCGAATTGTATTTCGGTAGAAAGGCCATCGCAAAGCATACGCCTACTCCCTTTAAAAAACCACAACAAAAGCACACAAGATTTAATTGTTGTACACTATACAAAAACAAAATAATCCTTATGTGCTTTCTAGATCTAAAAAACGCTAATGTATTTTTTTGCTAGTTTAAGATCACTTCAAAATCCAAATCCTGATATTTTTCAATTCGAAGTGCCTTTGAATAGCTTAAAATAAAGTCAATCGTCTTTCTTCGAGGTCTAGGTTCAAACTTCGCCTCCTTAAAATTTTGATATGTGTAGTCTTTTGTCATAAGAAGAGTGTTGGGCTTTCCTTCTTATAACGAAAGAAAAACCATCTTATTACTCGGTCAGAATAATTTTATGTTCATCAATAATTTTTCTCAAATTAATCAATGCATAACGCATCCTTCCCAGTGCAGTATTGATGCTCACATCCGTTTGCAAGGCAATCGCTTTAAAGCTCATCTCCTTGTATATTCGCATTTCCAAGACCTCTCGCTGTTCTTCCGGAAGCTCCTCCACGGCACGTCTTAGGCTTTGATACCTTTGCGCGTCTATCAATTGTGCTTCCGCATTGGGTGCTTCATCCCCAATTACCGAGAAGATGTTAAATTCCTCTCTGTTTTCAAACTTTGGGAGACGACTTTCTTTTCGATAGTAGTCCATCACCAAGTTATGTGCAATACGCATAACCCACGACAAAAACTTTCCTTGCTCGCGATAGTTCCCCCTTTTCAGGGTTCGAACAACCTTGATGAAAGTGTCTTGAAAAATGTCTTCCGTGACGTCCAGGTCACGTATTTTCGAATAGATAAAATTATAGAGATGCTGTTGGTGCCGCTTAACGATAACGGCTAACGCATCTTCATTTCCATTTAAATAGGCTCTTACCAATTCTGAATCGGGAACCGGTTTATTAATCTTCTTCATAATAACTGAATTAGTTGTTTAATAAACCATAATCCCTATCTATCAATATGTAATTCTAGCGTATAAGCACGTATTTTTAATGTTTAGACGCGCCCAAGATAGATATTTTTAAAAACTTATCAAAAATTTATTTTGTTTTCATCAATAAAGCCGAGGGGATATTATTTATAAAGTGGCAGATTCTGTACCTTTGTCATCCATTTGCATAAAACCTCAATGCCTCAGGAAATTTCACAACTCGACCCCAAAAAATTCATCCTTATCAAAGGAGCAAAACTGCACAACCTCAAAAATATTGACGTGGTGATCCCCCGCAACAAATTGGTAGTCATTACGGGGCTCTCAGGATCTGGAAAATCGAGCTTGGCTTTTGATACGCTTTATGCCGAAGGACAACGCCGATACGTGGAGAGTCTTTCCTCCTATGCACGTCAGTTTTTGGGACGCCTAGACAAACCAAAAGTGGATTATATCAAAGGAATTGCTCCCGCCATTGCCATTGAACAAAAGGTAAATTCCACCAACCCGAGGTCAACAGTGGGAACGACGACAGAAATTTATGATTATATCAAACTTCTTTTTGCACGTATAGGAAAAACCTTTTCCCCAATTTCGGGAGAAGAAGTCAAAAAGAACACCCCTTCCGATGTGGTAAATTATGTAAAGACTTTTGAATCGCGGACCAAATTACTGTTACTGGCCCCTATCAAAGTAGAAGAAGGGCGCACCCTCAAGGAAAAACTTGCCGTTTTAACCAAACAGGGCTACAGTCGTATTCTGGAAGAGGGAAAAGTGATCCGTATCGAAGATGCCGAACTGGAGAAACTAGATGAACACCACTTCATCTTGGTCGTCGACCGAATCATCAAAAAGGAAGATGAAGACTTTTTCAACCGCCTGGCAGATGCTGTACAGGAGGCTTTTTACGAAGGCAAAGGAGAAGTCTATATCGAGCAATTGGAGAATCATTCCCGCAAAACATTCAACAATAAATTTGAATTGGACGGAATGGAGTTCCTCGAACCCAACGAACACTTATTCAGCTTTAACAATCCTTATGGTGCCTGTCCAAAATGTGAAGGTTACGGCGATGTCATCGGACTGGACGAAGAACTGATTTTTCCCAATACCGAACGCTCAGTTTATGAAGGAGCAATCGCCCCCTGGCACGGCCAAAGCATGCAACGCTATCAAAATCAGTTAGTCAATAACGCCTATAAATTCGATTTCCCCATTCACAAACCCTATTTTCAGCTCACCAAGGAGCAAAAAGAACTCTTGTGGACCGGGAACACTTATTTCAAAGGACTCAATGCTTTTTTCGACAAGTTGGAAGCGAAGTCTTACAAAATCCAAAATCGCGTCATGCTTTCAAGGTATAGGGGAAAAACCAAATGTCCACTGTGCAAAGGAAAGCGTCTGCGCAAAGAGGCCGGATACGTTAAAATAAATCAACGATCCATCCTTGACCTGGTCGATTTACCGCTCACTTCGCTCCAAGCATACTTCAGCCAGCTGGAATTAAGTCAATACGAAAAGGAAGTCTCAAAGAGATTGCTTAAAGAAATCAATACACGCTTAGCTTTTCTTGTAAAATTGGGCTTGGGATACTTGACTTTAAACAGAAAATCAAACAGCCTCTCAGGAGGAGAATCTCAACGGATAAACTTAGCCACTTCGTTGGGAAGTAGCCTAGTGGGTTCTCTATACATTCTCGATGAGCCTTCTATCGGATTACATCCCAGGGATGGACAACGTCTTATAGAGGTCTTACAATCACTGCGTGATCTAGGAAATACCATTGTGGTTGTAGAACATGATGAAGAAGTAATGAAGGCAGCTGATGAAATTATTGATGTGGGGCCGGAAGCTGGGACAAACGGAGGAGAGATCGTAGCAACAGGAAATTATAAGGAGATTTTAAAGGCTTCATCCTTAACTTCAAAATACCTCAACCATCAATTGGAAATTCCCATCCCTCAAACCCGGAAAGAGACCCCCTATTACTTAGAAGTCATCGGCGCTCGAGAGCACAATTTAAAAAATATTGACTTGCGGGTTCCTCTAGGTTGTTTCACGGCAATTACCGGTGTATCGGGCAGTGGAAAAAGTACTCTCGTTCGGAAAATCATATACCCAGCCTTACAAAAAGAACTCTTTGGACAAGGAGCCAAATTGGGGCAGTTTACACAACTACAAGGGAACTTTAAAAATGTCAAAAATGTAGAATACATCGATCAGAATCCTATCGGGCGTTCCTCGCGTTCCAATCCGGTAACCTACATTAAGGCGTACGACGATATCCGAAAATTATATGCTCAGCAGAAGCTGGCAAAATTGCGGCAGTTCAAACCCAAGCATTTCAGCTTTAACGTAGATGGTGGTCGCTGCGAAACCTGTAAAGGGGAAGGAGAAGTAACCATCGAGATGCAATTCATGGCAGATGTGCATTTGGAATGCGAAACCTGTCATGGGAAGCGCTTTAAAAAAGAAGTTTTGGAAGTTAAATTTCACGATCAATCCATCGATGACCTGCTCAACATGACTATTGACGATGCGATAGCCTTCTTTAAGCTTCACAAACAAAACAAAATTCGAAAACAATTGGAGCCTTTACAAGAAGTAGGACTAGGCTATGTCACTTTGGGGCAAAGCTCTTCCACACTTTCCGGCGGGGAGGCGCAACGTGTGAAATTGGCCTCTTTTCTGGGAAAAGGACAAAACAAGGACAAAACACTGTTTATCTTTGACGAACCCACCACCGGGTTACACTTTCACGATATCAACAAGCTCTTAAAATCCTTCCATGCACTAATCGCGCAGGGGCACTCCATTCTCGTTATTGAACACAATATGGATTTGGTCAAATGTGCAGATTACATCATTGATCTGGGTCCGGAAGGAGGCGAAAAAGGAGGATATGTAGTGGCCGCTGGTACCCCCGAAGAAATTGCAGAAAACAAAGAATCGTATACGGGTAGGTTTTTAAAGGAAAAACTAGAACCAATAGGGAAACAAAATTAAAACTTTATCCCATCCATTTCTGTTGCCCATCAAAAGCCGGTCACAGGAATAAAAAGATTCATGATTTTTCAATACTTTTGCAAAAACCAACGCTTATGCTCATCATCGGAATTGCAGGGGGTACTGGAAGTGGAAAAACCACAGTGGTCAACACCATTGTCAACGAGCTTAAACACGATCAAGTTGCCGTAATCTCCCAAGATTCTTACTACAGAGACACCAGTCACCTCACCTATGAAGAGCGTACTAAAATTAATTTTGACCACCCCCAATCCATTGATTTTGACTTGCTCATTCAGCATCTTAAATTACTCAAAAAGGGACAGCCCATCCCCCAACCCGTATATTCTTTTAAAACACACAATCGTACGGGAGAGACCGTATTAACTGCACCTAAAACGGTGATGATCGTCGAAGGGATCCTCCTATTGACTAATCCGGAATTAAGACGGCTCTTCGATATCAAAATCTTTGTTCATGCCGATAGTGACGAAAGGCTCATCCGCCGGCTTAAACGGGATCTTAAAGAACGTGGAAGAGATATGAATGAAGTCCTGGACCGTTACCAAAACACACTCAAACCCATGCACCAGCAATTTATCGAACCCTCCAAGGAGTTTGCGGATATTATCATCCCCTATAACCGACATAATCTGGTAGCAGTAGACGTAGTACAAACCATTATCAAACATCAATTAAAAGAGAGTTTTGACCTATAGCAAGGTGCACCATCAAGAACGCTAAAGAAATTGCTTTGACCATAAAAGATAAGGGGTAGCAGTATCATATCTTATTTGTATTTTTGCGATTCAACTCAAACCAAAAATGGCTAAAAAGAAAACGAACCCTCACGCGGCGCAGAAACGAAAAAAGAGTTATCGACTTACCCGCAAGCAAAAAGTTGTTTTCGGGAGCTTCCTCATGTTGTTTTCCGTAGCCCTTATTGTTGCCTTTATTTCTTTTTTCATGGTCTGGAAAGCGGATTTCAGTACCTTAAATGAATTCACCGACCGAACAGTGGAAACACAAAATTGGCTCAGCAAATTCGGCGCACAAATCAGCCATTTTTTCATCTATAGAGGGTTCGGTATCGCTTCCTTTAGTCTGGCTGTATTGATCGGACTCTCCGGCATCTTTCTCTTTTTGGACTTAAAGTTAAGGAATCTTTTAACCTATTGGGTCTGGGGGCTTTTCCTTATGATTTGGGCTTCTGCAACCTTAGGTTTTTTCGCAGATAAAAATGCCCTATTGGGAGGAATGATCGGGTTTGAAGTCAATGATTTTCTGCAAGATTACACCGGTTTTATCGGCACCGTCCTCCTGCTGATCTTTATTGCCATTATATACCTTGTGGTCCGACTTGGGGTGACCCCTGAATTGGTGATGCATTACTTTCAAAAAACAAAAAAAGAAGCTCAAGATGATTTTAAAGAAGCCAAGGCGATGGGAGCCGAAAGGGGGAAGAACACCCATGCATCAATCACCGAGCAAGAAAACGAAGCAGAGCAAGAAGAAGCTTACTCCACTCCACTTTCTTTAGAGGCAAAAGAAGAAGAAAAGAAATCACCTCCGGCGACTCCTGTCGAACGGTTAGTCATCCGTTCTTCTGATCAACAAGACGATGATGTTTCCATGGAAGTGCAAGCTACCAAAGAAGAAGACCAGAGCTTAACAGATGACCGCAGCCAACAGATTATCCAAAAATCTGGAGAATATGATCCCCGTCTGGATTTGGGCACTTATAAATTTCCTTCCATAAATCTATTAAGGGACTACTCCAAAGACAAAGGAGGTATTACTATCGACCAGGAAGAGCTTGAGGAGAATAAAGACAACATTGTCAATACCCAGATCGGA
>JAJYSO010000122.1 GCA_021793535.1 Bacteroidota bacterium
AAAAAATAAAGATAAAAAACCAGCCATCCCATACCAAGTTGTTGGCTAAAAAAGTAAGACCTGCCAAGGCGCATATGGCCAGCGCTACATGAAGGCTTCCGTTGATGTAAAATCTGAAGAGGTTCTTTTTCCAATCCATGCTTTAGAAACAGAGGGGGAAGGTAAGAAATGAATCCAAAAACAAGAACTTTTTTCAGTTTTATCCTTTTTGCTGTGAATTACCCCCCTTTGCTAAAGACAAATGAGCTTTTGGTATGGGCGTACCTTTTAGTCAGAGGGTTATTGCGTTTGCTTTATTGGCGAGGCGTCACTGGCCCATATATTTTAACACAAGGCTAGTCACTTATAGCTCACAAACTAAAGATTTGTGGATTTTACGCTACAGATTATAAAAACTTGGCTTTCTTTGAAAAGGAGGTTTTTACCTGCGTAAAAAACGACAAAGTCAAGATAAATAGTTTATTTTTGTGGCCAGTAAAATCGTATCAAAATACAAAGATAATGAATACAGATTCTTTTGCTTTAAGGCATATTGGTCCTCGACCCGAGGATGTTTCCGAAATGTTAGCGGTTATTGGAGTGGATTCTATACAAAAACTAATGGGAGAGACCATTCCTGATGACATTCGGCTGGCTGAAGATTTGGAGTTGCCCGAAGCACTTTCTGAACAGGAATTTGCAGAACATATTAATCAGTTGGCCCAAAAGAATAAGCGGTTTAAGACCTATATCGGATTAGGGTATCACGCCACCATTCTACCGGCTGTTATCCAACGGAATATCTTGGAAAACCCAGGGTGGTATACGGCATATACGCCTTATCAAGCGGAAATTGCACAAGGCCGTTTAGAGGCTTTGCTGAACTTCCAGACCATGGTCAGTGATTTGACTGGGTTGGAGCTAGCCAATGCTTCTTTGTTAGATGAAGCAACGGCAGCTGCAGAGGCAATGACGATGTTGCACGCAGTTCGGAGTCGAGAGAAGAAAAAGAATAATGCGGATAAATTTTTTGTTTCTGAAGAGGTCTTGCCGCAGACATTGGAGGTGTTAAAGACACGTTCCAGACCACTAGATATCATTTTGGAGGTTGGCAATCACCGGGAGTTTGATTTTTCAAAGGAGTATTTTGGAGCGTTGTTGCAATATCCCGGTCGATCCGGACAGGTCTACGATTATGCGGATTTCATACAAAAAGCGAAGGATCAGGACATTAAAGTGGCTGTTGCTGCGGATATTTTAAGCTTGGTGAAATTGCGCTCTCCTGGCGATATGGGAGCTGATGTTGTAGTGGGAACCACCCAACGCTTTGGTGTTCCAATGGGTTATGGTGGTCCTCATGCTGCTTATTTTGCGACAAAGGACGAATATAAGCGCAATGTTCCAGGACGAATTATTGGGGTGACCAAAGACGTAGATGATCATTTTGCGCTGAGAATGGCACTTCAAACACGAGAACAACATATTAAACGTGCCCGAGCGACCTCGAATATCTGTACGGCTCAAGTATTGCTCGCTGTAATGGCGGGGATGTATGCAGTATATCACGGCCCCGAGGGACTCTCCTCTATAGCGGACAAAGTGCATCATGCTGCTACGGATTTGGAGAATGCCTTAAGGGCCCTTGGCTTTGAACAAACCAATACTCAATATTTCGATACGTTAAAGGTAAAGGCAAAGGCTGAGAAGATTCGAAAAATAGCAGAAGCCAATAGCGTTAACTTTTATTACCCCGATGCCGAAACGGTTTCTATTGCTTTGAATGAGACGACCAGCGAAAGTGATTTGAATGCAATTTTGGCAATTTTTGCAACCGCAGCGGGAAAAGGAAACACTCCGATAAAGCACTTACAAAAGGATTTGATTCAAGACACTCCCGTTGCCCGAAATACGGAGTTTTTGATCCACCCTGTTTTTAACAGCTACCGTTCGGAGACTGAATTGATGCGGTATATTAAAAAATTGGAGCGTAAAGACTTATCTTTAACCCATTCTATGATTGCTTTGGGGTCCTGTACGATGAAGCTGAATGCCGCCGCAGAGATGTTGGCCATCAGTAATCCGCAGTGGGGAAATATTCATCCATTTGTGCCTTTTGACCAGGCCCAAGGATACCAAGAAATGATTAAAGGTTTGGAAAAACAGCTGAGCACCATCACGGGGCTTTCGGCTACTTCCTTGCAGCCTAACTCTGGTGCTCAGGGTGAATTTGCCGGATTAATGGTGATCCGTTCCTATCATGAAGCTCAAGGGGATACGCATCGAAACGTATGCTTAATTCCGGCTTCGGCTCACGGCACGAACCCTGCTAGTGCGACCATGGCGGGGATGAAAGTGGTAGTGGTCAAATCCACCGAGGAAGGGAATATCGATGTGGAGGACCTTCAAAAACAAGCTGAAAAATACAAGGAGAACTTGGCGGCTTTGATGGTGACCTATCCTTCTACTCACGGTGTATTTGAATCGTCCATTCGCAAGATTGTGAATATTGTGCATGAAAATGGAGGGCAGGTATACTTAGATGGTGCAAACATGAATGCTCAGGTCGGGTATACGCATCCCGGAAAGATTGGGGCAGATGTGTGCCACTTGAATTTGCACAAGACTTTTTCTATCCCTCATGGTGGTGGAGGACCTGGAGTAGGGCCCATTTGTGTTGCCGCGCATTTACAACCCTTTTTGCCTTCTAATGCAATGGTAAAAACGGGAGGATCAGAAAGCTTGGCTTCTATTTCTGCAGCACCTTATGGATCTGCATTGGTCTGTCTTATCTCTTATGGATATATTTGTATGCTTGGAAAAGAAGGGGTTAAACAGGCTACCGAATTTGCGATCTTGAACGCCAATTACATGAAGGGCCGTTTAGATAAAGAATTTTCGATTTTATATTCTGGTGAAAAAGGAAGAGCAGATAACGAAATGATTTTAGATTGCCGGGAATTTAAAGAGCAGGGAATAGAGGTGATGGATATTGCCAAGCGACTGATGGATTATGGTTTTCACGCCCCTACGGTCTCCTTTCCGGTCGTTGGAACCTTGATGATCGAACCCACAGAAAGTGAGAGTAAAGCTGAATTGGATCGTTTTTGTGAAGCTTTGTTGTCGATCAAAAAGGAAATAGAGGAGGCCTCTGCTGACCAACCCAATAATGTGTTGAGGAATGCTCCGCACACCCTTGAGCTGCTCACGGCAGATACATGGGACTTCCCATACTCGAGAGAGAAAGCTGCCTATCCATTGGACTATTTGAGAGAAAATAAATTTTGGCCAACTGTAAGACGTGTTGATGATGTCTATGGGGATCGTAACTTTATGTGTACTTGCCCTCCTGTTGAAGACTATGTGTGATTGAGGAGAAAGATTCCTGTTTCTTAATGATTTTTAGACTAACTTGCACTTTTATAGTATATTGTTCATAAATTTAACCATTAATAAAAGAGAATAGCAAAAACATGGGTATAGTCATAACCGGCACGGGGAGTTATATTCCTAAAAATAAGGTAAATAATTCGGATTTTCTGGGGCACGAGTTTTACGATAAAAAAGGGGAGAAAATTCATCATCCCAACAAGGAGATTATTGAAAAATTTAAAGCCATAACTGGAATTGAAGAGCGGAGGTACGGCGATGATCATCAGGTTAATTCTGACCTTGCCACTCTTGCTGCGCGAAAGGCAATAAAGGATTCGGGAATCAATCCTGAGGAACTTGACTATATTATTGTTGCACATAATTTTGGGAATATTGAGAAGGGCTCTTTTCAGGTGACCCAGATCCCGAGTATAGCATGTCTGGTCAAACACAACCTAAAAATCAAAAATAATTCCTGTGTAGCCTATGATCTTATTTTTGGTTGCCCGGGATGGTTGGAAGGAATGGTACAGGCACAAGCGTTTATACGCGCTGGAATGGCAAAAAAATGTTTGGTCATCGGCTCCGAGATGCTTTCTAGAATTGTGGACCCCCACGATCGCGATAGTATGATTTTTGCTGACGGAGCAGGGGCAGTTGTTTTGGAAGAAAAAGAAACGGCTATTGGCGGGGTATTAATGCATGAATCCGCTTCTTATACCTATCATGAAGCATTATATCTATCTTCGGGTTGTTCATACAAAAAGGGTACGGACGATACCGAATACATCAAGATGCTGGGTAGGAGGATCTATAACTTTGCCTTGATTGAAGTTCCACAAGCAATGAAGGTCTGCTTGGATAAGAGTGGTAAATCCATTACTGACATAAAAAAAATATTTATCCATCAAGCGAATGAGAAGATGGATTCAGCCATGGTGGAGCGTTTTTATAAACTGTATGATTTGCCTGTACCCGAAAATGTAATGCCGATGAATATTCACAAGTTAGGCAACTCATCGGTAGCTACCCTACCCACTTTATTGGATATGGTCAAAAAGGGTCAGTTGAAAGACCATGAAGTTCAATCGGGAGATACGGTTCTTTTCGCTAGTGTAGGAGCAGGAATGAACATCAATGCACTAGTTTATCAATTCTAAGAAAGAGTTACCTCAATTTATTTTGGTCCAGATTTCATAGATGGGATCGCCTTTTGAGCTTTCTCCACTATGATGCCATTCCCCATCCTTAAGTTCTCCCTTGAAATTCAGTTTTGCCCCCACTCTGGCATTATCCCGAGAGAAAAATAAAAGCTCTTCGGTATAGGTGCCATTTGTAAAGGTATAGTGGCCGCCACCGGTTCCAAAAAAAGCTTTTTTGTCAGGGTCTATGGCCACCCATTGAAAATAGCCGTCTTTTAATAGTTTTAACGTTTTTCTGCCGCCCGAATGATTAATCGGTACAAATTTTCCGTCTTTTTGACGGCCGGATATTTTCCAAGCTCCATCCAGATCCTGGGGGAGATGAGGTTGTTTTACCCACACGTTTCCTTGGTTGTCCTCAAAGTTTTGCCCTCCTTTAAAACGCGGATCTAAGCTTTTTACCTGTCCGACCTTTGAGGAATCCTGATTGTTGTATTCAAGCTGTATTTGCAATTGTCCTTTGGCTAAAGTATAGGGACCTCCTTCTGTGGATTGATAGGTGTTGGAAGCGTAGGTGGTCAAAGAGGAATACCCGTCCACAAACATCCAGAGTTGGGTGAGGTCTCCTTTGTCTAAACGGTAAACCCCGTCTAATTTTTGTGCTTTTTTAGACGTACAGGATACGCATAAAAAAAGACAACTGAGCAATACAAGATGAAAGCGATGCATAACGTGTATGAATTTGTATGGTAAACGTTTATCCAGGGCAGAGGTGCACCTCTGCACAAATCCTTTCTAAGATACAAAAAAAACGGCAAATACAAGGTATTTTGCCGTTTGGTACATATTTTTTTAAAGGCTCAAGCCGGTTTGCTTCAGCTCATTAAATGGTTGAGGTTAATTTAATCCCCCCGCTCTTTCCGGTTCTCTAGGGGCTGGCCATGCTTGTGGTTGACCTGTTTTGGAATCGATGGGTAAGACGATTTTTTCTCGCGAAGTAGTTTCTGGATCTTCAGCAGCCATGTATGCCAATACAGCTGTAAGAAGAACGTTATTTTTCAAATCTTCCCAAACGATTTTATCGTATGTATCTCTATTGGTGTGCCAGGTATAGTTCCAATAACTCCAACTCAATGCACTGAGGTTAAATGCTGGTGCGCCGGCACGGACGAAAGAGGCGTGGTCGGTACCTCCTGTGGCTGGTGTTCCTGGAAACTCTGTCTTGACTTTGTGAACCTGATCGGGAACAGCAGCCAGCCAGCGAGAGAGATAATTGTAGGAGTTAAGAAAGCCCGAACCGTTGATACTCATGATGCGACCGGTTCCGTTGTCTTGATTAAATAGGGCTTGGATGTTATTGACAATCTCTGGGTGATCTGCTACAAAAGCGGAAGATCCGTTGAGCCCTTGTTCTTCAGATTCCCAGTGCCCTACCAAGATAGTGCGTTTTGGATGAGGATAATATTTTTTCAGAATTCGCATCACTTCCATCATCAATAGTGAGAT
>JAJYSO010000123.1 GCA_021793535.1 Bacteroidota bacterium
TACCTCCGCTAAAAAACCCGCTTGTTCAAGGGCCATTTCCACATCAAAAGCAATCATATCGGTAGCCGGGCAGCCGCTATAGGTTGGGGTGATCTTAACCCTTGCCGTAGGCCCGTAAAGCACCGCCCCTCGGACCATTCCCATATCGATAATGGAAACGGGAATTTCCGGATCGTTAACGGCCTTTAAAACCGGAAACAATTGCGGGTCAATTTCCACTTTATTAGCTAATACTATCATCTTCTTTTCTATTTCAAGCAGCGTGCCTATTCTTCTTTCTTTACCCGAACAGCCCTACCATTCCATCCCCGGATAGGTGCGCTGCATATACTGCATGGTGGCCAGCAAATGCCCCATGTGCTCGGTATGCACTCCTTCTTTGCCGCCTTTTTGAAAATAGGCCACCTCGGGCACTTTCAACCTCGCCTGTTTCAGTACAGTTGTCACCGCTTTGTAGTAGGGCGCCTTAAGGCGTTCAAAATCCACTCCGATTCCTTGTTCGATCATCTTCTTATCGGCCTCGGTTTTGTAAAATAGCTCTTGGGTATAGGGCCACAAATCAAGCACTGCCTTTTGAACCCGACGATGGCTTTCTTCGGTTCCGTCTCCGAGTCGCTCAATCCAATCCGAGGTGTATACTTTGTGATAAGCAACTTCCTTTATACCCTTTGTCGCAATCCCAGCCAAGGTGTTATCCTTACTCCTTTGCAATTCTTTCAGCATTAAAAAATGAAAGTGATCGTACAAAAATTGACGGGTTAAGGTATAGGCAAAATCAGTATTGGGCTGTTCGGCGAGCAGCACGCTTCTAAATTCTCTTTCTGTCCGTAAAAAAGCCAAATCGTCTTCCGTACGGCCATCCGCCAAAAGTTCAGCTGCATACTGATAGTATAACCGCACTTGTCCAAACAAATCCAAAGCAATATTAGTCAGCCCCATATCGACCTCCAAGGAAGGGCCGTGTCCAGTTAGTTCACTCAGGCGCTGGGCTAAAATTAAAGAGCTGTCGGCCAGGCCGTATATCAAGCCTACGGGACCATCGTCTTGGGGATAGGGCATTTGTTTTTTTTGCTGTGATGTCCTCATCGCATTTTTTTAAAAAGTCAAATTACATATTCTTTACCCCTTCCGGCAGCTCATAAAAAGTGGGGTGTCTATAAATCTTATCCTGTGCTGGCTCAAAATAAGCCGTCTGCTGTGCGGGATCTGAAGCCGTAATCTGCTTGGATTCCACCACCCAAATACTGACGCCTTCCATCCGTCGGGTATACACATCTCGGGCATGTTGAAGGGCCATCTCGGCATCCACGGCATGCAGACTTCCAAAGTGACGGTGTTCCAATCCATTTTTACTGCGTACAAATACCTCCCAAAGGGGCCATTCGTTTTTTAAGGATTGTTCCTCTTGTGACATAATTGCATTTTTTAGTTGTTTTCGTCCTCCAAGGGACTTTTATCCTGCTTTTCTCACGCGCTTTTTAGCTTGTTTTTCAGCATAGGCTACCGCCGCTTTTCGAACCCACTCACCCTCTTTCCAAGCTTTATTTTTATCTGCTAAACGTTGTTTATTGCAGATCCCATGACCTTTGACCACTTGCCAGAACTCCTCCCAATCAATTGCTCCAAACTCGTAATGCGCTGTCTCGGGATTGTACCGCAAATGGGGATCAGGAATGCGTAACCCCAAAATATCAGCTTGTGGAACGGCTTGATCCACAAACATTTGCCGAAGGGTGTCGTTGGACTTAATTTTGATTTTCCAAGCCATGGATTGATCCGTATGTGTAGATTCGGCATCGCGCGGTCCAAACATCATCAAAGAAGGCCACCACCAGCGGTTCAGTGCATCTTGTGCCATGGCTTTCTGCTCTGGAGTCCCGTTGGCCATCTTGTACATAATTTGGTATCCTTGACGTTGGTGAAAACTCTCTTCTTTACAAATCCGCACCATTGCGCGAGCATAAGGTCCGTAAGAGGTATGCGTTAGCGAAACTTGATTGACAATGGCAGCTCCGTCCACCAGCCATCCAATGGCGCCGATGTCAGCCCAAGTCAAGGTCGGGTAATTAAAAATACTGGAGTATTTGGCCTTCCCACAAAGCATTTGCTCATACATTTCATCTCGGGAGATCCCTAAGGTCTCTGCAGCACTATAGAGGTAAAGCCCATGTCCTGCCTCATCTTGCACCTTGGCCAACAAGGTTACCTTGCGCAATAAAGAAGGGGCACGCGTAATCCAATTCCCCTCGGGCAGCATCCCGACGATCTCCGAATGCGCATGCTGGGAAATCTGCCGGATATTCATTTGTCGGTACCGCTGCGGCATCCAATCTTTCGGTTCAATTTTTTCGTCTTGGGCGATACGCTTAGTAAACTCCTCCTCAAGGGATCGCTCCCGCATTTGTTCTTGCTCGCTCATCATCTTTATTTTGTCCAATTAAACATCATAATTAACCCGCAGTTTTGCCGTGGTGGGCACCGATTGGCAACTCAGCACATAGCCCTGCTCCAAATCCTCTTTTTCCAATGCATAGTTCTTCTTCATCACCACTTGTCCTTCTTCCACCTTGCATTTACAGGTACTACACATCCCGTCTTTACAGGCAAAGGGCACGTTCGCTCCAGCAGCCAAAGCGGCATCCAACACATTGTCGTGCACATCGGACATGACAAACTGGGTCTCTGTCCCCCCTTCAATCACCACGATTTGGGTACCGTCATATTTGCTTTCCATCGCTGCCGCAGCACGTTTTTTATCTTCTTCGGAAAGCCCGGTGACAAACAACTCGTAATGAATTCTCCTTTTCTCCAGCCCCAGGGACACCAATTCATCCCGAATCTCAAAAGTCATGGCCTCAGGACCACACATAAAACAATGGTCCACTTGCTCAAGGGCGATCAAGTCTTTGCATAGCTTGCGCAATTTATCCGCCGTTAACCTTCCACTAAACAAATCAATATCTCTTTTTTGACGGGTCAAAATATAGTACAGCTCAAAACGATCGATAAATCGGTTTTTCAAGGCTTCTAAAGCCTCTCTAAACACGATGCTCTGCACCCCGCGATTGACATAAAACAATTGGCATTTGGCCAAGGGTTCCTGTTCCAGCACCATTTTAACCATTGAGATGATGGGCGTAATGCCACTCCCGGCCGCAAAGAACAAAAAATGACGCTGGTGTTCAGGTTCCAATTGAACATCAGTTCCAAACTTTCCGGTGGGAGCGCTGGCCTCGAGGTAGTCTCCAGCCTGAAGCTTTTGATGTACAAAAGTGGAAAATTTACCTTCAGGGATGTGTTTCACACAGACGCGCCATTCTTTAGAAAAAGGATCTGAGCACAGCGAATAGGTACGGCGCACCTCCTCTGCGTCAACCTGCTTTTTAAAAATAATATGCTGTCCCGCGCCATAGCGAAATTCTTTTCGAAGTGCTCGGGGAACCGCTAAGGCTATAGAAATACAATCGTTGGTTTCCTCCCGCACTTCTTTTACCCGTAATTTATAAAAATCGGCCATAATATGTTCTCTACGTCTTCAAAACTAACAATTGTTAGTTGGTATTGCAACAGATTTTGCAGGAATTTCTACTTCCCTCTCAAAAGAAGCTGTGTGCTCTTCTCTTTCTTCAAAGTATAGATTACGGGTATTAAAGGCTACAAGAGCGGTCTTTCTACAATCCCTAAAAGCAGATTTTGCACCAAGCCTTCCTTGATCTTTTCCTTAGAAAACCCCTCTTCCTTATTGTACCAGTGGTATAAAGTACGCAATACTGAGAGGGTACTGTAACTAAAAATATGCGGATCCCTCCTTTTTAATTCCCCTTGGCGCATGCCTTGTTGGACAATCGCCAAAAACTGCGCCTCATAAGCATTTCTCAATTCCAAATAGCGTTTCCGGGAATCGGGATCCAGAAATTTCCATTCGCGATTCATACAAGCCAACGCGCTGGTCTTGTCCAAAGTCGTATCTACGTGCATGGCAATGAGTGCCTCCATTTTTGCAACACTTCCCCAGTCCTCTTGGGCAACTTGCTCGATGTGCCTGCTAAATTCCTCAGCCAGGCCCATGACAATGGCACTCAAGATCTCCTCCTTAGAAGAAATATGGTTATACAAGCTCGATGCCTTAATCCCTAGCTCTTGGGCCAAATCACGCATGGTAACCGCGGTATAGCCGCGATCCAAAAACAAATTTGCGGCCATGTGAATGATTTGCTCCCTCCGATTTGCATTCATAAAAAAGAAAATAAGGACAAAAGATCGTAATCTTGGTTAAAAGTAGAAAAACCGAAGCAAAAAAGACAACAAAACTAGGCTTAAAAACAACTACCAGGGCAAATCAATCGTCTCTGGATCAATAAAATTTTTATTATACGGATTCTCCAAGTAGCTCAAAAAGGGTTTTTGGAACTGCAAAATCTGTCCTTTTTCAATCCCGTATACTTGCCAATAGTTAGAGAGCAGTCGGGCATAGAAATCATCCACCCAAATTCCGTACAAGGGCAATTCCGGATTGGTTTGCTCCACCGGAAGGGATTCGATTTCAAGGCCCTTGGCTGTTGAGTTTAATTTGTGCTGAGGAATATACTGCAAGAGGTCTGCACGGTAGTGAAAACGGGCATAGAGTTCCTCAAATTGCACCGGATGCAAGGTGTATCCCTTCATTTTTTCCAGCAGCTCCTGTTCTGTTTCTTTGGTGACTCCATTATCGATAAAACTCACCACAAAACCAAAGCCGTTCACGCCAAATTGAAACATTAAATTGATGATGTCATCTCGAAAACTACAAATATCCGCCGAGTATTTTAAGGGAAAAACCACGATGCTCCACGGTTTGCGCTCTCCAAAAGAAATCGGTTCGATAAGGGATTGCATCATGTGGTGAAATTTTCCCAATCGGTCTCGGAGCTTGTCTTCAAACTTAAATGCTTTCCCCAGGTCTTGATGCCGCTCCCACTCACCCATCATTTCCAAGTAGAGCAGTCCATATACAATCCTGCCGGACCACTGAAAAATCACCAGTTCATCCAACTCCTTCATCCCATGATAGCCTTGATCATATGCCGCTTTAAACTGCTGATCCAAGGCTTCAAATTTTTGTTTGACCCATGGTGCGCAAGGCAATTTCAAATCTTTATAGGCTACCATTTTAGCTTTAGTATTCTGCATCAAGGCCAATTCCTCTTCTTCAAATTTAAAGTGCCGCATCAGCCATTCCGGAAAAATCGTTAGGGTTTCTGTGGTAAGATCCCCCGACAAAAAACAAAAATGGGGATCGAAAATCATATCTTTAAAAGGGTTAAAAAGATTCAAGGCCATACCTTCACTTTATTTATAGTTTTGCAGTTCCAAAGATAAGCAATGAAGCCAGTCTTCTCCACCAAAACCCGTCTTAAAAACAGCTCTCTTGGTGATGACTGAGCTAAAGATCTTCTCTGTTTTTTAAGAATCTATTCCGAGGTCAGTACTCAACCTGTGCGGTGCAGCTAAAAATTGCTCTCTTCGCTCTTCTTGTATCCAGACCTAAAACGCACAGATTAGCAAATGGCCGACGGGTATTCTCATTACCAGAAAGGGGATAGCATTTCAGCCAGCATTGATCACTCCTATAATTTGTGAAAAATTACACACCTATGTAGTACAATTAAATTTTTTTTGTAAGAAACGTTCTGAAAAAGATATGGGCTACTTACTTAAGTGCGTTACTTTCAGAAGTAAAAAAAGACTTCTACGCTATGGACCACCATTCGGTTATACCTTCCATCAGCAATAGCTGCAAAAGTCAGGTGAATTTGCTAGGCATCATTCTTTTATCCCCCAATTTTCTACAGGAGCTTCTCTAAGGAGAATGAGAATATGATCCTCCGGTATTCCCATGGGTGCTAAGTTTTTAACAATATTCTGGTATAGTTTTCTCTTCGCTTCAATGGAACGACCACTATAGGCATCGATATTGACTATTGTATAGCATTCTGGTTTAGCCAGAT
>JAJYSO010000124.1 GCA_021793535.1 Bacteroidota bacterium
CTCGCGAGAATTGCCTTTGGGCAAGTTGGCAGAGCGCACTGTGGGTAAAGGCAAAGCAGGGTTGGAAGGAGCTTTTAACGAGTACTTACAAGGAAAAGACGGTCATAGATTTAAACAGAAGATCGCCAATGGATTATGGAAACCGTTGAATGATGCCAGCGAGGTGGATCCCAAAGATGGGCTGGATGTCATCTCCACTATCGATGTGAATATTCAAGATATTGTTCACCACGCCTTATTGGCGCAATTGGAAAAATATGAGGCGGATCACGGCACAGCGGTTCTGATGGAAGTGAAAACCGGTGAGATCAAAGGAATGGCCAATTTGGGACGTACCGATGAAGGAAAATATTACGAAAAACGGAACTATGCCATTTGGGAATCCCAGGAACCTGGATCCACTTTTAAGTTGATGGCTATGGTAGCCGCCTTGGAGGATAAGGTTGTGGATACCGCTATGGTTTTTGACACCGAAGGAGGGGTGGTAAAGTACTATAACCGCTATGTTCGGGATTCTCATATCGGGGGCTATGGAAAGATCTCTGCCGCTCGAGGCTTTGAGGTGTCATCGAATACTGTGTTTTCAAAGATCATTACCCAAGGGTATAAAAATAATGAGAAGGCTTTTTCGAATCGCCTGGATTATATGGGGCTCAATCAAAAGACAGGGATAGCTATCGAGGGGGAAGGGCGTCCCATCATTCCGCATCCAGGAGATCAAAACTGGTATGGAACGACTTTGGCCTGGATGTCTTTTGGTTATGGAGTCTCGATGACTCCCCTTCAGATTCTGTCTTTTTATAATGCTATAGCCAATGATGGAGTGGCCGTACGACCGAAATTGATCAAAGAGATTCGGGACCGCAACCGACTTATTGAATCCAAGGCCAAAAATGATCGGCCGAATTCTATTGTTTCTGTGGAAACCGCCAAAATTGCGCAAACTCTTCTCAGACATACCGTAGAAAAAGGAACGGCTCAAGGAGTGGCCTCTTCTTCTTTGTCTTTAGCAGGAAAAACGGGGACGGCACAATTCAATTATGGCGGACAGGGACAACACCAATATGTGGCTTCTTTTGCAGGTTATTTTCCAGCAGAAAACCCACAGTACTCCTGCATTGTCATGATCAATCAACCCAATACCAGACGGGGCTTTTACGGGGCTTCAGTAGCCGGTCCGGTTTTTAAGGAAATCGCGGAGAAAATATACAACCGAACCCCGACCAAAGATACCCTGCAAAATATAGACATTGTCGAGCAATCCTTGGTGGATCAGTATAATAATTTTTACAGCCTGGCACAACAAAATAAAACCGTAATGCCTGATGTAGTTGGGTTGCCGGCCATGGATGCACTTTCGTTGCTCGAGAATATGGACTTGCATCCGGAACTAAAAGGGATGGGAACCATCACTGCGCAGTCGGTTCGTCCGGGGACGCAAATTCAGCACTTAAAAAACGTAAAATTAACGGCCAATTGAAAGCTATAAAAGACATCTTATATAAAGTCAGTATAGAGGCGATTGAAGGGAATATGTCCTGTGAAATCGATCGGATTACATTTGACTCCCGTCAAGTGCAATCCAAAGATTTGTACGTGGCGATCCCAGGAGTGAAAAGCGATGGGCATGACTTTATAGCGGAAAGTGTTAAAAAAGGAGCCCGCGTGGTGGTATGCGAATTTTTTCCTTCTGAATTGGATGAGACAGTCACCTATATTAGGGTAGAGGATTCCAGAGCCGCATTGGCGGTGATGGCTGCTAACTTTTTCGGCCGGCCTTCTGAAAATTTAAAGCTGGTCGGGGTAACGGGCACCAACGGGAAAACGACGGTAGCCACGCTTCTTTATGAGCTGTTTTCCAAAGCGGGTTACAAGGTGGGACTGCTTTCTACTGTTCGCATCCTTGTTGGTGATCAAGAATATCCGGCTGCGATGACCACCCCCGATTCACTGACGATCAATCGTTATTTGAGACAGATGAATGCGGAAGGTGCCGAATTTTGTTTTATGGAGGTGAGTTCACATGGCATTGATCAAAAACGAACCGAAGGGTTACAATTTGCCGGTGGCATTTTTACCAATTTATCTCATGATCATTTGGATTACCACAAAACCTTTGTGGCCTATCGAGATGTCAAAAAGAAATTCTTCGACCAACTTCCCAAAGCGGCTTTTGCCCTCACCAATTTGGATGACAAAAACGGAGCCTATATGGTTCAAAACACCAGAGCCAGGCACAAGACCTACGCCTTAAAAAGTGATGCAAACTACAAAGTGAAGATATTAGAAGACAGCTTTCAAGGGATGTTGTTGTCTTTGAATGGGGCTGAGGTTTGGACCCAGCTTATCGGAGATTTTAATGCGTATAACTTGGCCGCTATTTATGGGGCTGCTCACCTGTTAGGGCTGGACGAAAAAGATATTTTGGTGGGCATTAGCGGATTAATAGCTGTTGAAGGTCGTTTTGAATATGTGGTTTCCACAAGGGATAAGATCACGGCCATTGTCGATTATGCCCACACTCCTGATGCCTTGAAGAATGTTTTGCTTACGGTGAATGCCATTCGGACCCACAGAGAGCGCCTTTTTACTGTGGTGGGTTGTGGAGGTGATCGAGACAAAACCAAGCGCCCGGAAATGGGGAGGATCGCCGTGGAGCTGAGTGATCAAGTGATTCTGACCAGCGACAACCCCCGAACGGAGGATCCGGTGAAAATAATCGAAGACATCGAGAAGGGAATTCCTTCAAAATACGCGGATAAAACCTTGTCTATTGTAGATCGAAAACAAGCTATAAAGACGGCCTGTACCCTGGCCAAACAAGGCGATATTATTTTGATTGCGGGGAAAGGTCATGAGACCTACCAGGAAGTCCATGGGAAACGACATCATTTTGATGATATGGAGATCATCACAGATTATTTTAAAATTTTAGCGAAATAAGTGAAAATCGAGCATGCTGTACTATTTGTTTAATTATTTGGATAAGATTTTTGATTTCCCCGGGAGTCAATTGTTTCAATTCCTCTCCTTTCGAGCGAGTGCAGCCATTATATTGTCTTTGTTGATTTCCACGATATACGGGAAGCGGATTATTCGCTTTCTTCAGCGGTTGCAGGTGGGAGAAACCATACGGGAGTTGGGATTGGAAGGCCAGAAAGAAAAAGCGGGAACCCCGACCATGGGAGGAATTATCATTATCCTGTCGACTTTAATTCCGGTTTTGTTGTTTGCTAAGATCACAAATATTTATGTTATCCTTTTGCTCATTACTACCTTGTGGATGGGAGCCATTGGTTTTTTGGATGATTACATCAAGACTTTTAGAAAGAATAAAGAAGGGCTAAAAGGGCGCTTCAAAGTCATTGGACAAATCGGCTTAGGGATTATTGTTGGGTGTATTATGTATATGCATCCCGACATCACCATTAAGGAAAAAGTGTCGGTTCCTTCGGGCGCCATAGTAACAGAGCAGCTGGAGACCGCTTATGGCCCAGAGCATAAATCGACCAAAACAACCATTCCCTTTTTTAAGGCCAATGAATTGGATTATGCTAAGCTTATCGATTGGATTCATCCCAGTTTGAGTTCTTATGCTTGGTTGGTTTTTATCCCGGTCGTCATTTTTATTGTGACAGCGGTTTCTAATGGCGCCAATTTAACCGATGGATTAGATGGTTTGGCAGCGGGAACTTCAGCTATAGCGGTGTTGGCATTGGCCATTTTTGCCTGGATCTCCGGAAATATAATTTTTTCAAATTACCTGAATGTCATGAACATTCCACATTCTGGAGAAATGGCGGTATTTATAGCGGCTTTAGCGGGGGCTCTCATTGGCTTTTTATGGTACAATACTTTTCCAGCTCAAGTTTTTATGGGCGATACTGGAAGCTTGACCATTGGGGGTATTATTGCGGTCATTGCGATTGCCGTGCGCAAGGAATTATTACTTCCAATATTATGTGGGGTGTTTTTGATAGAAAACTTATCTGTGGTAATGCAGGTAGGGTGGTTTAAATACACGAAAAAGCGAACCGGAACAGGGGAACGTATTTTTTTGATGTCGCCTTTGCACCATCATTTTCAAAAAAGAGGAATAAATGAAAGCAAAATTGTAGTTCGGTTTTGGATTATCGGAATCCTGTTGGCCGTGATTGCAATAGTAACGCTAAAAATCAGATAAATTCAGTACTAATTTATGATCACTAAAAACGATATATTATCTACCACAACCCCTTCTCAATCTTATTTTTTAGAGAAGAAAAGACCGGAAAACAAGGCCATGGCGGCCTCTGCCGTTTCCGAACTGATTCGCATTCGGAAAAAGACGATTCGAGAGAGTTTTCAGTGTATTCAAAACGATGAATACCGGTTGGATCGGGTGGTGAAGATACAGGGGGTGAGCTATGTTAACGATTCTGGAGCGGTCACGCTTAATGCAACGTATTATTCCTTGGAGACCATGAAAACACCTGTGGTTTGGATTACAGGGGGAGATGATGCTGCTGTGCAATACGATCAGTTGTTGCCCCTTGTAAATGAGAAAGTGGTTGCGATCATTGGAATAGGAGTTTTGAACAAAAAGCTCATTTCTCATTTCGATAATTGTGTGGATTTTATTTTGGAGGCACAGACCATGCAGGATGCCGTTCAAAAGGCACAACATTTAGCCGAAAAAGGGGATACTGTATTGTTGTCACCGGCTTGTCTGGGTCTGGATCGATATGAGAATTTTAAAGATAGAGGTAAACAATTCATTGCAGCAGTAAGAAGTTTATAAAAAGTAAGCAATGCGTACAGTCAATGCAAACATGTCGGAGCCTTCAATAAAAGAGACAGGGGGTTTTTTCTCCCGCCTTAAAGGAGACAAGTCAGTCTGGGCGGTAGCGGCTTTATTGGCTTTGTTCTCGTTCCTGCCTATTTATAGCGCCAGTAGCAATTTGGCGTATTTGTATGGGGGAAATGGGGACACGTTTAAATTTCTGTTTACGCATTTTGTGCATTTGTTTTTAGGGTTTGTCATCATGTTTGTCGTCCACCGTGTACCCTATCATTATTTTAAAGGACTGTCCATTTTGGGGATTCCTATCGTGGTGGTTTTGTTGATCTATACCCTTATGCAGGGGACCACGGTTCAAGGAGCCAGTGCGAGTAGGTGGATTACCATCCCTTTTATCAATAAGTCCTTCCAATCTTCGAGTTTGGCTTTGATCGTTTTAATGGTGTACGTTGCGCGGTACTTGTCCAAAACCAAAGATCAACACCTCACCTTTAAAGAGAGTATCTTGCCTTTATGGGTGCCGGTGGCCTTGATCGTAGGGCTGGTATTGCCCTCTAACTTTTCAACGGCTGCCATTATTTTTATGATGGTGCTCTTGTTGGCGTTTATCGGAGGATATCCTTTTAAGTATTTGCTTTTTATTGTGGGGATCGGACTGTTCACCTTGGGGCTGTTTGTTCTTATGGCAAAGGCTTTCCCTGAAGTAATGCCCAACAGGGTAGATACGTGGACCAGCAGATTGGAAAGTTTTATGGATAAGGATGAAACGACGGATAATTACCAGATTGAGCGTTCAAAAATTGCCATTTCTAGAGGAGGAATTACCGGAGTAGGGATTGGCAAGAGTGTGGAACGAAATTTTTTACCCCAGTCTTCTTCGGATTTTATTTATGCCATCATTGTCGAGGAAATGGGATTGATCGGCGGTTTTGGCGTGATCTTACTCTATTTATGGCTGTTGTATAGATTTGTGTTGATTTCAACCAAAGCAGAAAGTGACTTTGGAAAATTGGTGGTCATGGCCGTAGGGCTTCCCATTATTTTTCAGGCCTTTATCAATATGGCAGTGGCCGTGCACTTGCTTCCGGTGACGGGACAGACCCTGCCGCTAATCAGTGATGGAGGAACGTCGATTTGGATGACCTGTGCCGCTATTGGGATGGTGTTGGGAGTGAGCATTAAAAAAGAAGAACAAAGATCGGA
>JAJYSO010000125.1 GCA_021793535.1 Bacteroidota bacterium
CTATGGATTGCATGCAATCCATAGGAATGATTGATAAAGGACTATAAATTAATTTTTTTATATTCTTGCATATATCTAAAAAATTATTAATTTCGACTAGTTTTCACCTTCAATATCTTAAATATGTTTAGAAAATACTCTTTATTATTAACATTACTGATAACTTTTATTTTCGCTAGTGTATCCTTACAAGCACAAGAAGATGTACTTCAAAGATTGGAGGAAGAGGCGATTATGGAGTTGAAGGTGATGATGCCTATGCGAGACGGCGTACGCCTTGCGACAGACATTTACCGGCCTAAAACGGATCAACCGGTACCGATTATTTTTTATAGAACACCTTATAATTTTAATCCTTGGGTAGATGGAGAGCCACAGACTCGAATGGCGCAAGAGGCGTATGCAGCGGTTAAAAGGGGTTATGCCTTTGTTGTACAAAATGAGCGGGGTCGCTTTTTTTCCGAAGGAAACTGGGATATTCTGGGGACTCCTTTGACAGATGCTGAGGATGCCTACAAATGGATGCGTGATCAGTCGTGGTCCAATGGAAAAATTGGACTTACTGGTTGCTCATCTCCTGCCGAATGGCAATTGGCAGCAGCTTCTCTCGACCATCCAGCTGATGCCATGGTGCCTATGGGATATGGCGCTGGCATTGGGACAGTTGGGAAGTATCATGAACAAGGCAACTGGTTTCGTGGCGGTGCAGAGCAAATGCTGTTTTATTCATGGCTCTATGGCGTAGAGCAGGATATATTCAAACCGCGTATTCCCAAAGAAGCTACCCAGGAAGATTTGCAGCGTATTTCGCGCTTTTACGATCTCTCTCCAAAAAACCCGCCAGTGGATTGGGCGAAAGCATTAACCCACTTGCCTTTGGAGGATATCCTTCAAAACGTTCATGGCAAGAGAGAGATTTTTGACAAGATGATTCGACGTAAACCCAATAGTAAAGATTGGTTCAAGGGAGGGTTGTACCAAGAAGGAATGGATTTCAATTCCCCAAGTTTTTGGTTTGTTTCTTGGTATGATGTATCGGTAAGCCCCAATATTGAATTGTTCAATCATATTCACAAAGACAACCCGAGCTCTGAAATTCGGGATAATCAATATTTGGTTATTGCGCCTACCTTACATTGTTCCTATCAACGGGCGACACAAAATACAGTAGTCGGCCAGCGCAGCGTAGGAGATGCACGCCTGAACTATGATGAACAAATTTACGATTGGTTTGATTTCTTACTCAAAGGAGAAGACACAGGTTTTAAGGAGAAAACACCTCGTGTTCAGTACTATACCATGGGTAGTAACCAATGGCAGTCCGCGCAGGAATTTCCTCCTAAAAGGGCAGAAGAGACTACCTTTTATCTGAATAGTGAAAATAAAGCAAACAGCTTGTATGGAGATGGAATATTGACTCTTGATGAGCCCACAGGTGAGGGATTCGATGAGTTTACCTATGACCCGATGAATCCCGTGCCTTCTCATGGCGGAAATGTGTGTTGTACAGGAAACGCAGTACAAGGCGGAGCTTTTGATCAAAAAGGGCTTGAAGTGCGAGAGGACATCTTGGTTTATTCTACTGACCCTCTTGAAGAAGGGGTAGAGGTTACCGGTTTTATTGAGCCTACGCTATATGTTTCTTCAGATGCCAAGGATACGGACTTCACGGTTAAGTTAATCGATGTTTATCCTGATGGAACAGCCTATAACCTCCATGAAACCATTATGCGGGCACGCTATAGAGAAGGTTACGATCGAGAAGTTTTTATGGAGAACGGAAAGGTGTATAAATTGGAACTCACTCCTCTTGCAACCAGTAATTATTTTAAAAAAGGTCACCGTATCCGAATAGAAATATCCAGTAGTAATTTTCCCCGATTTGCGAGAAATCTAAATACGGGCGGAAATAATTATGATGAAAAGGAGGGTGTTGTTGCCCGGAATAAAATACACCATTCGGCCGAATATCCTTCTCATATCAAGATTCCAATTGTTCGTGAATAATCCTAACCCATATTCTTGTTTTTAAATACACCATTATGAAAGTTAAATTTATACTTGGTAGCATTTGTATGTTACTTTTTACCCAGCTCGGTTGGGCGCAGTTTACCTTAACGGGTACTGTTACCGATGCTCAGACCGGCGAACCCCTGATGGGGGCAAACGTGCTTCATCAGCCGAGCTCACGTGGAGCGACAACAGATTTCAATGGGGAGTTCTCCCTGGATCTTCCAGAAAATCAAGTCACCTTGCTGGTTACTTTTGTGGGTTATGCCAACAAAGAGGTCGGTGTAAATGCTTCCGATGCCAATATCGAGATACAAATGGATCCTGATGTGGCCAGTTTAGGTGAATTGGTCATTACCGGATTGGCCAGTAAAGTAAAGCGAGAGAATCTTGCCAATGCGGTCACCACGGTAAACGCCGATGAGCTGACGGGTACTGTGGCTTCCCCTACAATTGACAATGCCCTTTCTGGTAAAATTCCCGGGGCAAATATACGGGGAACAGGAGGCGCTCCGGGAGGTGGGTTTAATGTGCAAATGCGGGGGATTAGTACCTTAGGAGCAGGTTCTTCCCAGCCCTTATACATTATTGACGGGATTTATGCGAATAACTCTACCATTAGTAACGGGAGGTCTGATGTAATTGGTGCAACCAGTGCAGCTGAGGATAATGGAGGAAACCGTTTGGCTGACTTGAACCCGGAGGATATTCAAAGTATTGAAATTCTCAAAGGTCCCTCGGCAGCTGCTATCTATGGTCAACGTGCTAATGCGGGTGTTGTAATCATTACCACTAAGCGCGGTGTGACAGGAAAGACAAAAGTTTCGGTTTCTCAGAATGTAGGTTTTTCGAGCGCCTTAAACCTGTTGGGTGTGGCTTCTTGGAATGAAGAAAAAATTCGGAATCGCTATTCCGGAGAGCAGGCTGATAGAGAAGTGGAAAAGTTTTTAGACGCACAGGCTCATGGTAATATTTATGATTATGAAAAAATGATATATGGAAATACAGGTTTGACTTATCAAACTGATGTAAGTGTTTCAGGAGGGGATAACAAAACAAAGTTCTTTTTATCGGGGGGGCTGAGCCAAGAGGATGGAATTGTAAAAAATACTGGTTTTGCCCGCCGTAGTATACGGGCTAATATTGATCACAAAATTACAGATGATATCAAGATTGCTTCCAGTTCATATTTCAGTCGTTCCGGTAACGATAGAGGGTTTACCGGTAATCAAAATGGGTCTGGAGGATCGCTGGGTTATACTCTTGCCTATACTCCTTCATATGCGCAATTACTTCCAGATGAGAATGGCATGTATCCCAATAACCCCTATTTTGACGATAATCCTTTAGCTATTATTGAGTTTGCCAAAAACCAAGAAAAAGTCACGCGCTTTATTCAATCTATAGAACTCAATACTGATTTGGTTAAGAATGACAACACCATGCTTTCCTTTAACATCAAAGGAGGTGTTGATTTCTTGAACTACAACAGTATGATTTACTTCCCTGAGTTTCTTCAAAATCAGCAGGCTGTTTCTAATCCGGGAGATGTGATTCGGACCAAACAAGATGATATGAATACCAACTTACAGGCAGTTCTATTGTTCAATAAAGAGTTAGGGGATTTTGGATTAACTACTCAATTAGGCTTTACGCGATTTGAGCAGCAAACGAATCTTCAACGTTTGCGTGGCCAAGGTTTGGTAACCGGACAAAATAGTGTCAAGCAGGCAGAAGTGCAATCCGTATTGGATCAGTCGACCCAGAAAGTTGTGGATTTGGGATGGTTCGGGCAAGAAGAGGTGAACTGGGATGACAAATTGATTGGGACTGTAGGACTGCGTTTGGACCGGTCTTCTCTTAATTACCAACAAAATAAGTACTATTTATTTCCCAAGGCATCTTTAGCTGCAAATATTGCCAATTTTGACTTTTTTAATGTAGATGCGGTCAATCAATTAAAGTTACGTGTGGCTTATGGAGTTACAGGAGGAGTACCCAATTATGGAGATATCTACCGAGCTTTGAACAGTAGCAACATCGGAGGTAATTTAGGACTTACAGTATCCACTAGAGATGTAGATCCTAATTTGAAACCGGAAAGAGCGCAAGAATTGGAGTTTGGTACCGATATTAGCTTGTTCCAAAACCGAGTTTCTCTATCAGCAACTTATTACATTAAAAACGTAGAAGATCTTATTTTGGATTTACCCACGGCCAGCTCTACCGGGGTAACGGCTATTGCCACCAATGCAGCAGAGCTCAGTAATAAGGGAATTGAATTAGGGCTCAACCTTGCTCCTGTTCGCACCGCTTCTTTTTCTTGGAATTCAGACATCTTATTTTGGAAGAATACCACAAAGATGACCTCTTTGCGCATTCCTGCTTTTGTAACCGGCGGCTTTGGAGTTTCTCTTGGAAACTATTTAATTCAAGAGGGATACTCTCCTGAGACCATTGTTGGAACACCAGCTATAGGCGGCGATGGGAATCCTCTTTATACGATTTATGGACATGCCCAACCGGATTTTCAAATGTCGTTTGGAAATGAATTTTCCTTTTTAAATGGCTTTAAATTTAACTTTCTCTTCCATTGGAGCAAAGGAAACCACAACATTAACCTGTTTGAATTCTTAACGGATGACGGGGGAACTTCGAACGATTGGAATAAAGATTCAAATGGTGATGGTATTACAAATGGAGAAGAAAGACTTAGTTCAAGCTATTTGCCAGAAGTGTATGTACAAGATGCCAGTTATATAAAACTCCGTGAAATTGGGCTGCACTACACGGTTCCTGATGCTTTCTTACAGAAAACTTTTGGTTCAACCATAGAGAGTTTGCGTTTTGGTGTATCTGCACATAATGTCTTGATGTGGACTCCCTACCGGGGATATGAACCCGAAGTATCAGCCTTTGGAACTCAAGCTGTAAATCAGTCTGTGGATGTGGCGCCATATCCTTCGTCACGTAAGGTCCTGTTTAGTGTAAAACTTGACTTTTAAAAATAAAAATCATGAATATGAAAACGTTATTTTCTCGTCATTACGCGTTACTTGTCTTGCTCCTTACATTTTTTGTAGCCTGTGAGATTGTGGATCCTGAGAGTATTGAAGATCCGAATAACCCTTCTGTAGGTGAAGTGTTGCAAAATGCTAACAAAGCTCAACTTCAGAACCTGATGACAGGTCTGGAAGTCCGTCATCGCACAGGTGCAGAGAATTTCTTGGCAACTATAGGTACTTTTGGAAGAGAGATTTACCCCATGAGGGCATCTGACCCTCGGGATATGTTGGAGCTTTTAGGTATACAGGAAGGAGCAAATGCTGAAACGGAGCCTAGCTTTAGAGGAATGGGTACTGTTTGGGATAACCCTTATGCTGCTATCCGGCAAGCTAATCTTTTGTTGGAAGCCCTAGACAATACAGACGTAATTGACGAGCAGCAGAAAAAAGGTTACTTTGGGGTTGCAAAAACCTTTCAGGCCTTTCAATATCTCATTCCATTACTTACACAATCTAAAGAGAATGGGATTCGTATTGATGTTAATGACCCTTTGGATCCGGGTCCTTTTGTACCCTTTGATCAAGGCATTAAATTCATACGTGATTTGTTGGATGAGGCCAAAAATGATCTTCAGGCTGCAGGGAGTGATTTTGACTTTGAATTATCAGATGGAATAGCAGATTTTAATACCCCTCAAACTTTCTTGCTTTTAAATCGCGCAATTGCGGCACGAGTGGCTATTTATGGCGAAGACTGGGAGGGGGCTTTGGAAGCATTAGAGGAGGCAAAGCCCTTTTTTGAGCTTTCATCCGGAGCCGATGTGCTGAATAGAGGGGCCTATTTTGTATATTCAGGTCCACCAGATGCTTTTAACCCGCGCTACTACCCCAGAAACTCTGAAACGGCACAAATAGAGTTGGTGCATCCCTCTATGATTGCAGATGC
>JAJYSO010000126.1 GCA_021793535.1 Bacteroidota bacterium
TTCTTAACGACTAAACTGGCTTCAATAGTATGCCACTTTTACCCTTTTTGTGTCCGTAAAGCGCATAATAAAAAATAAAGAAATAACAAGGGATCAGTATCCAGTAAGCCTGTTGAAAATCTCCGATTGCCTCTCCCACTATTGCCCATACTTGCGGAATGACCGCTCCTCCGCTCAGCCCGACAATCAGCAAGGCAGAACCCACCTTCAGATGCTTGCCCAACCCATCTACGGCGAGCGGCCATATGGCTGGGTAAATAGCAGCGTTAGCCAGCCCTAAAGCAGCAATAAAACCAACGGAATAATACCCGGTTGTAAAGATAGCACCCGCAGAAAAAACGATTCCCAACAAGGCACTGATCTTCAAGGCTTGTTCTTGTTTTAAGTATGTGGGGATCAAGGCGATGCCAATCAGGTACCCCACCAACATCCCGATCATGGTAAAGCTGGTAAAGTTCTTGGCAATATTCAAATCTATCCCCAGAAAATCACCATAAGTAATGATGGTATCCCCCGCAATTACTTCCACACCCACATATAAAAACATCGCCAAAAATCCCAAGAGCAAATACGGATAATTCCACCAGCGGGGACGATCTTTAACTTGGCTGACATGCTCCTTATTGGTCTCGGCCTCGGATTCAATATCCGGCAAAGAAGAATAGCGAATCGCAATGGCCAATAGAACCAATACTGTAGCCATTATCGCATAAGGAAAGACAATCCTGCCGATCAGCTCCTGCTGAGAAACATCAGTCGCTCCCAAATTCTTCAGCATCACAGCTCCCATGATTAAAGGGGCTAAAGCCCCTGCTCCCTTATTGCAAACCCCCATGATGCTGATGCGTTTGGCGGCACTTTCGATGGGTCCTAAGATGGTGACATACGGGTTGGAGGCCGTCTGTAAAAGGGCCAAACCTGTTCCTTGGATAAAAAGTCCCGTTAAAAAAACGCTATAAGCCTGAACCCTTGCAGCCACCACAAAAACCAATGCCCCCAAGGCCATCACCAATAAGCCATACATCATCCCCTTTTTAAATCCTGTTTTTTTTAATATCCATGAAGAAGGAAAGGCCATTACCGCATAGGAAATATAGAACGCAAAGGTCACCCACAGCGCCTTGGCTTTGGTCAGCCCCAATGCATTTTCAAAATAAGAGATCAAGGTGCTGTTGATCCAGGTCACAAACCCGAAAACAAAAAAGAGTACCCCGATAATGAGAATGGGGATGAGGTAGGCCCTCCGGTCGGAAGATGATGTCATGTTGCGATTTCTTTAAATTACAGGCTCTAAATTAGAAAAGTTTTGATTGGCAGCTCACTTTGGCTATATAAATTCTTAAAAATGGCACTTTTAAACAAACAAAAAGAGACGACCTCTCCCTTAAAGACCAATTTCATGGCGTTTTTTTATTTCTTTTTTAAAAGGATTTTATAGTTTTGTTCTACCACCGATCAACCCTACATCATGACCAAAGAATACCTTCGCAAGATCGTTGATGACACGACCACTAAAAAAGGCCGTATTTTTGATTACATCGTTGAAATCCTGATCTTTGTTTCCTTACTCGGATTCGCTTTGGAAACCCTTCCGAACAATTCAGCACAGACCAAAGCCATTCTCAGAGGTATTGAGGTTGTTTCCGTCATCCTGTTTACCATCGAGTATTTTTTACGGATTTACGTCGCCAAAAAGCCCAGGCATTACATTTTTAGTTTTTATGGGATTATTGATTTTTTAGCGATTTTCCCTTTTTACGCCGGAGCGAGTTCACTCTTGTCTTTACGGGCATTTCGTATCTTTAGGATTTTCAGAGCATTCAAGCTGATTCGCTATAACACTGCTCTTGCACGCTTTCAACAGGCTTGGAAAATCATCAAAGAAGAAGTCATTCTCTTTCTCATTGTCACGGGGATTTTCCTCTTCTTGGCCTCCGCGGGCATTTACTATTTTGAAAACCCCGAGCAACCCGAAGTATTTTCTTCCATATTTTCCAGTACATGGTGGGCAGTGGTGACGTTAACCACAGTGGGATACGGGGATGTCTATCCGATTACTGCCGGCGGTAAAATCTTCACTTTCTTCATCTTGATGATCGGGGTCGGGATCGTAACGGTCCCTGCCGGATTGGTGAGCAGTGCCCTTACCAAGGCTCGTGAAATGGAAGAAGAAGCCGAAAAAGACGATGCTGAAGAAGTAAAAATAGACGACTATAAATAAAGCTCCATTTTAAAACCACAAGCCCTTTTCAAAGCCTTATGCCTCTTCAAAAAGGACCTGTATTTTTTACAGCTCCGCTATTGGAGCACCTGCTTGATCCGTTTCACAGCCTCTTTGATCTCGTCTTGGCTAGCCGCATAGGACAAGCGAATACAATTTGGATTACCAAAGGCGGCTCCAGTTACCGTAGCCACCTTCGCTTCCTTTAAAAGAAACATTGAAAAATCCGAAGCGTTCCGAATGAGCGTGCCTTTGATCGTTTTACCCAAGTAATAGGAAATATCGGGAAAAACATAAAAAGCACCATCGGGTTGGGCACACTTAAATCCCTCTATTTCCCCGAGCAACTTCAATATAAGTGTACGTCTTACTGAAAATTCATCTACCATGTATTGAATTTCACGAACAGGTGTTTGTAAAGCCGTAATGACCGCACGCTGTGCGATACAATTGGCGCCACTGGTTACCTGTCCTTGGTTTTTGGTGCATGCCCGAGCAATGGCCTCGGGTGCCCCCATAAAGCCAATCCGCCACCCTGTCATCGAGAAAGCCTTAGAAACCCCATTCACGGTAACGACCCGATCATACATATCGGGAAAAGCAGCCATCGAAGCATGTGGATTACCCGTATAATTAATGTGCTCGTAAATCTCATCGCTCACTACGACAACCTGGGGGTGCTTTTGTAAAACATCTGCCAGTGCCCGGAGCTCTTGCTCGGTATAGATCGAACCACTGGGATTACAAGGAGAACTGTACCACAACATTTTGGTCCTCGGGGTAATGGCTGCTTCCAACTGATCCGCCGTCATTTTAAAATGCGTCTCAATACTTGTTTGCACCTCTACCGGAACTCCGCCGGTCAGTTTGACAATATCGGCATAACTCACCCAATACGGACACGGTACAATGACCTCATCTCCCGGGTTGATCAAGGCCCATGCGATATTGGACAGGCATTGTTTGGCTCCTGTGGAGACGACAATCTGATTGGGCAGATACTCCAAATGATTATCCCGCTTAAACTTATAGGCGATCGCTTCTTTTAGCGCTGCATATCCATCCACCGGGGTATACCCATGATAGTTCTCGTTTATCGCTTGAATAGCGGCTTCTTTTACAAAATCCGGAACTGGAAAATCCGGTTCCCCCAGACTCAGGCTAATGATGTCTTCCCCTTGAGCCTTTAATTCTCCCGCTAAGGCGGCCATAGCCAACGTTGCTGAGGGCTGTAAGTTTTTTATCTTTTCTGATAACTCAATACGCATAACATAATTGTTTAATGAAATTCAACAAGCACAACAGCTTTTCTTTCAAACCATCTTTTTGGGATCCACCCACTGATCAAATTCTTCTGCTGTGGTATAGCCCAAGTTCACCGCTTCCTCTTTGAGTGTGGTTCCATTTTTATGAGCAGCATTGGCGATCTCAGCAGCTTTATAATACCCGATATGCGTATTGAGCGCGGTCACCAACATCAAGCTGTCATTCATGTGCATCTCAATATTTTTGTAGTTCGGTTCGATTCCCCTGACACATTTCTCTTCAAAAGATACGCAAACATCACCGATCAGTGCTGCACTTTCTAGCACATTAGCGGCCATCATAGGCTTGAAGACATTCAATTCAAATTGTCCTTGGGCTCCTCCCACACTTACAGCAACCTGATTCCCCATAACTTGTGCTGCTACCATAGTAACCGCCTCGGCTTGGGTCGGATTCACTTTTCCGGGCATGATAGAAGACCCGGGCTCGTTGGCCGGAATGGAAATTTCTCCAATTCCACATCGAGGGCCCGAGGATAACATTCGAATGTCATTGGCGATCTTGTTCAAAGAAACAGCAAGTTGGTTCAATGCCCCGTGAGTTTCAACTAGGGCATCGTGTGCGGCCAGCGCTTCAAACTTATTCTTGGCAGAGACAAAAGGATAGCCGGTTAAATCTGCAATTTTTTTGGCGACCAATTGGGCATACCCTTCTGGGGTATTGAGCCCTGTCCCGACGGCTGTCCCGCCCAAAGCCAGTTCCGCCAAGTGAGGAAGTGTATTTTTCAAGGCTTTGATACCGTGTTTAAGCTGTGCGGCATACCCTGAAAACTCTTGCCCCAATGTCAATGGCGTGGCATCCATGAAGTGTGTACGACCGGTCTTTACAATATCTTTATAAGCCGCTGCTTTTTGTGCTAAAGATTGCCATAGCTGCTCCACTCCGGGCAAGGTCACCTCCATTATCTTTTTATAGACGGCAATGTGCATTCCCGTTGGAAAGGTGTCATTAGAAGACTGCGATTTATTCACATCGTCATTAGGCATCAAGGTCTTTTCGCCTTCTCCTATTTTTTTACCGGCCAATTGATGAGCCCTGTGGGCAATCACCTCATTGACATTCATATTACTTTGCGTCCCGGATCCGGTTTGCCAAATCACCAATGGAAATTGCTCATCGTGCTTCCCATCCAAAATCTCATCGCAGACACGGCTGATTAACTTCGCTTTTTCAGGAGCCAGTACTCCTAATTCCGCATTGGTCTGAGCTGCTGCCTTTTTCAAGTAAGCAAACCCGTATATAATTTCCTGAGGCATGGATGCTGCAGGTCCGATTTTAAAATTATTCCGGGAGCGTTCTGTTTGTGCTCCCCACAATTTATCGGCCGGAACCTTCACTTCTCCAATGGTATCTTTTTCAATTCTATAGTCCATATTTCACATGATTTTTTAGACAGCCAAATTTAGCAAATTTACGCCTCATTTCGACCGCTTTATACGTTTAAAAATTCGCCTATTCCTTGCGCAAAGGGCCGAATAAAATTCGTATTTTTGTAAATTGTCAATTTTAACGAGAACGAACACTATATTATGGAAAATAAACGAGGAAAAGTACAGGATCTTATCGAACACAAATTTCTGGAAGAACGCAAAGTTTTCCTATGGGGACAAGTAGATGACCAGAGTGCTGAACACGTTGTCAGCCGTCTGCTCTATCTGGATACAGTTGGGGATGGAGACATCCAATTTTTTATCAACAGCCCGGGCGGGTACGTAACTTCTGGTTTCTCGATCTACGACACCATGATTTCACTCAAAAGTGATATTGCAACCATTTGTTCCGGTTTGTCGGCTTCTATGGGTTCTATTCTTCTTTCGGGGGGTACCAAAGGAAAACGCTTTATACAGCCCCATGGAAAAGTGATGATCCATCAACCCAGTGGAGGGGCTCAAGGCCAGGCTTCAAATATTGAAATTCAAGCGCAGGAGATCCTTAAAACCAAGGAGCTCAGCGCCAAAATATTAGCCGAGAATTGCGGCCAAGACTTTGATAAAGTGATGAAAGATTTCAACCGTGACTATTGGATGGACGCACAAGAATCCATTCAATACGGTATTGTCGATAAAATTTACAAATGATGTTAAACCTTTGCCTCTAGTTTAACGCTTTAAAACACACCACATGTTTAAATCTACTTCTGTTTTATGCAGCCTTCTTATCGGGCTCTACTGTCTCTCCTCCCAGGCACAAGTAAAGGAGGGTTATTTTGACTATTTTGATTTGTTCCAACTCCAAATGGTAGATAACCCACAGCTTTCTCCAGACGGAAACACCATTGTCTATGAAAGGCATCAGTTCGATGTCACAAAAGATCGTCAGTTTTCCAATTTGTGGAGTATTTCTTATGACGGGACCAACAACCAACCATTGACTTCCGGAACTGCCCGTTATGGCAATGTA
>JAJYSO010000127.1 GCA_021793535.1 Bacteroidota bacterium
CTTTTTTTTCAAGATAAATAGAGGGGTAAAATGGAGCCAAAATTACCTTTATTTTTAAGTGTTAATCCATTATAAAATAGTAATTTTGCAACTTTAAGAATCCAACTGAAAACACACAAATTTTATGCCTAAATCAGCTTTAATATCCGTTTTTGATAAAAAAGGAATCGACTTAATCGCGAAAAAATTAGATGAACTTGGTTTTGTGTTGTATTCTACCGGAGGAACGGAAAAATATATACGCCAGTTGGGTATTGAAGTGGAAAAAGTAGAGGATGTAACGGCGTATCCTTCCATATTGGGAGGGCGGGTAAAAACATTGCATCCAAAGATTTTCGGGGGGATTTTGAGCAGGAGGGATCACCCGGGTGATGTGGAAGAGGTAAAAAATTATGAGATCCCGGATATCGACGTGGTGATTGTGGATTTATATCCTTTTGAAGAAACAGTTGCCTCTGGAGCGAAGGAGGCAGATATTATTGAAAAGATCGATATCGGAGGTGTGTCGCTAATTCGGGCTGCTGCTAAGAATTATAAAGATGTTTTTTGTGTTTCTTCAAAGAGAGATTACGCTGAATTTCTAGACCTTTTAAATCGAGATAAAGGCAAATTCAGCCTAGAGGATAAGCGACGTTTTGCCACCAAAGCATTTCAAATTTCCGCTCATTACGATACCGCAATACGCAACTATTTTGAGGCCGGTACAGATCGATTTACTTTGAGTTATGTTGAAAGCAAAACCTTGCGATATGGAGAAAATCCGCACCAAAAGGCAAAATTCTACGGCGATTTGGCTTCTGTGTTTGATCAACTGCACGGAAAGGAGCTTTCCTATAACAATTTACAGGATGTAGATGCTGCAGTTGATTTAATGGAAGAATTTCGGGGAGAGAAACCAACTTTTGCTATTTTAAAGCACACGAACGCTTGTGGCCTGGCGCAGCGAGATAGCCTTTTGGATGCCTACCGAGATGCGCTTGCAGGGGATCCCTTGTCTGCTTTTGGTGGAATCTTGGTTTGCAACACTGCCATTGATAAGGAAACAGCTGCGGAGATTCATAAACTGTTCTGTGAAGTAGTAATTGCACCTTCCTTTACTGCCGAGGCTCTGGATATTTTGAAAGGTAAGAAAAATAGAATTTTGCTGCAACAAAAACGAACTTTACATGTTAAACAAAGCGTGCGAACTTGTTTGAATGGGGTTTTGGTACAAGACAAAAATTTGACAACAGATACGGCGGCCGATTTGCAAGCAGTGACCAAGAAAAAACCTTCCGATAACGAGGTACAGGATATGCTCTTTGCCTCTAAGGTTGGCAAACATTCCAAGTCCAATACGATTGTTTTAGTGAAAGACAGGCAGTTGGTAGCCAGCGGCGTTGGCCAAACTTCTCGAGTAGATGCTTTGAAGCATGCGGTTGAGAAGGCAAGACATTTTAAATTTGACTTAGCAGGAGCGGTAATGGCAAGTGATGCTTTTTTCCCTTTTCCTGATTGTGTAGAGATTGCGGACAAAGCTGGGATAAAAGCTGTTTTACAACCCGGAGGTTCCAAGAATGACAACCTGAGTATTGCGTATTGTGACGAGCACGATATGGCAATGGTTGTTACAGGAAGGAGACATTTTAAGCATTGATTGTTGTACAACTTATTAGAAGTTCATTTTGACTATTGAATATTAAAAAACGAATATGGGTTTTTTTGATTTTTTAACGGAGCAGATTGCAATTGACTTGGGGACGGCAAATACCTTGATCATTCATAAAGATAAAGTGGTGGTCGATAACCCTTCAATTGTGGCTCGAGATCGCATGACGGGTAAAATCATTGCGGTGGGAAAGGAAGCATCGATGATGCAAGGAAAAACCCACAAAGATATACAAACAGTACGGCCTTTAAAAGATGGCGTTATTGCAGACTTTGAGGCAAGTGAACAGATGCTGACTTTGTTCATCCAGAGTATTCCAGGATTGAAACGGCGTTTTTTTAAGCCCTCTTTGTTGATGATTATTTGTATTCCCTCTGGGATTACCGAGGTGGAAATGAGAGCAGTAAAAGAGAGTGCCGAGCGGGTGAATGGCAAAGAGGTGTATTTGATTCACGAGCCTATGGCCGCAGCGATTGGAATAGGTGTGGATATCAAACAGCCAAAAGGAAACATGATCGTGGATATCGGTGGAGGAACTACAGAGATTGCTGTTTTAGCCCTTGGGGGTATTGTTTGTGATAAATCGGTGAAAATTGCAGGGGATGTATTTACCAATGACATCATCTATTATTTGAGAACGCAGCACAACCTTTTTATCGGGGAGCGTACGGCAGAAAAGGTGAAGATTCAGATTGGAGCAGCTACAGAGGATTTGGAAGTGCAACCGGATAATATGCACGTTCAAGGGAGGGATTTACTGACCGGTAAGCCTAAGCAAGTAGAATTGTCTTATCGCGAGGTGGCCAAGGCATTGGACAAATCGATTATGCGTATTGAAGATGCGGTTATGGAGACTTTATCAGAAACGCCTCCGGAGTTGGCTGCCGATATTTACAATACAGGAATCTATTTAGCCGGAGGGGGGTCGATGCTCAAAGGTCTGGATAAAAGGCTCTCACAGAAAACAGATTTGCCGGTTTTTATAGCAGAAGATCCCTTGCGTTCAGTAGTACGAGGAACAGGGATTTGTCTCAAAAATATTGAGAAGTATAGACATGTATTGACCAAATAGAACGTATTGAGCAATGTCAAATCTTTTGGATTTTTTTATTCGGCATAAGAACACATTGCTTTTTTTATTGCTCTTAGCGCTTTCTCTGGGTTTCACTTTTCAAACGCACTCTTATCAAAAGAGTAAATTTATCAGCTCGACAAATGCTGTTTCGGGAGGGTTCTATAAATGGGATACAGGGGCTAAGGCTTATTTTAACTTAAAAGGGGAGAATGAGCGTTTGATCGAAGAGAATAAAAGACTTCGTCAAAACCTATACAATCTTGGTGTTGCACGCGATAGTATAGAATGGATTGAGGATACGCTTTTTTACGATACACCTTATAAGATTTACAATGCCAAAGTTATTGCCAACCGCTACCGTGGGCTGGACAATTATATTTTGATTGATAAAGGGGCAATGGACGGTATTGAACCGGAACTTGGCGTGGCTACACCAGAGGGGATATTGGGTGTTGTCGAAGATGTAAGCAGACATTATGCGCGGGTTATTTCGGTGTTGAATTCAAATTTGGCCATTAATGCACAATTGAAAAAATCGGAGCATTTTGGCACCTTGAGCTGGGATGGTCAAGACCCCAATATATTGAACCTAATCGATATTCCACGTACCGCAACGGTGAGTAAGGGCGATACGATAATGACCAATGGAAGGTCTTTGATTTTTCCCAAGGGCATCTTGATTGGGGTAGTGGATAAGGCGAAGATCAGGTCGGGACAGAATTATTATGATATTCGGGTTAAACTCTTTAACGATATGACCGCCATTGAGAATGTGTATGTGATCAAAAATGCCTCACGACCTGAAGCAGATAGTTTAAGATATCGGAATGAGAAATAGTACCGTTTCAAATATTGTCGGTTTTATATCCTTTGTATTCCTGCAAGTGTTCATTCTGAATCACGTTGATTTTCTAGGGTATGTGAACCCCTATCTCTATATTATTTTTATTCTTTTTCTGCCCATAGGAATGAAACAGTGGAAGGTATTGATCCTCTCTTTCTTATTGGGTTTGGTCATGGATATTTTTGATGATAGTGGAGGCATTCACACCAGTGCCTGCTTGGTGATTGCTTATTTTCGTCCTTTTTTTCTGCAGACTTCTTTTGGCCTTAGTTTTGACAATCGTACCATTAATTTTTACCGATCGCCTTTCAAGGAACGCTTTCTGTATATCCTATTGATGGTGCTGGTTCACCACCTTGTTTTATTTAGTTTGGTATTTTTTGACTTCTCTCACGTTTTTTTAATACTTAAAAACGTCATTTTCTCAGGAATTTTTACGAGTTTACTGATCATGATCACTATGGTGCTGTTAAGGCGGAGTAAATAGAAAGAGATGCGTAAATTATTATTATATTTTTTGGTTGGCCTTACAGGGCTGGTCTTTTTGGGGAGGCTGATGTATTTGCAGGTTTTTAGCCCTTCCTTTGCGATTATTTCGGAAAGAAATGCCGTAAAAGTAGAGTATGAATATCCCCAGCGGGGCTATATTTACGATCGAAACGGGGAATTGCTGGTTTCCAATCAGCCTACCTATGATGTCATGGTCGTTCCTAGAGAGGTCGAGGCTTTTGATACGATTCAATTTGCAGCGTATTTACAAATAACCCCCGAGCGCCTGCGCTTGCAGATGGATAAGGCGAGAATATATTCCCCTCAACTTCCCTCAGTGGTCGTTTCTCAAGTTTCCAAAGACGATTATGCTTATTTGCAGGAAAAGATGAGAAACTTTCCAGGCTTTTACATTCAGAAAAGAGCGTTGAGAGATTATCAGGTTCATGGGGCTGCAAATATTTTGGGGTATATTTCCGAAGTAAACCCCACAGAGATAGAGACTAATAAGTATTATCAGCAGGGTGATTTGATCGGTAGAAGTGGGATTGAAAAGCAATACGAAGAGCTTTTAAGGGGCAGAAAAGGAGTGAAATACTTCCAGAAAGACCGTTTTAGCAAAGAAATAGGGTCGTACAAAAATGGTCAATATGATACATTGGCGGTCAATGGAAAGGATTTAACCCTGACTATTGATATGGCCTTACAGGATTATGGGCAGAAATTGATGAAAGGTAAAAGAGGAGGGATTGTTGCCATTGAACCCTCTACAGGAGAGATTCTAAGTTTGGTGACGGCACCGAGCTATGATCCGGCACTTCTTGTGGGGAGGGAGCGATCCAAAAACTTCACAAAAATGTGGTATGACACCATTAATAAACCTTTATTTGACCGCAGTCTCTTGGCTACCTACCCACCGGGCTCTACTTTTAAAACGGTTATGGGAGCGATAGCGCTTCAAGAAGGAATCATTAATGAAACCACTCGAATTTCTTGCCATTACGGATTTAGTTATGGAAGAGGAGGGCATATGGGGTGCCACGGACACCCTTCTCCTTTGTCTGTGACACCGGCCATTGCCAATTCGTGTAATTCTTTTTTTGGAAAATCCTATTGGCGTTTAATCGATAGCTTTTCAACGCCTCAGGAAGGGGTGGATGTTTGGCATGATTACTTAAATAAATTTGGTTTGGGCGATTTTCTCGGTTACGATTTACCAACCGGACGTGCCGGCTATATTCCCGATGCTGATTACTACAACAGGGCCTATGATTATCCAAAATACCATTGGTCAGCGACCTATATCCTCTCCAATGGAATTGGTCAGGGAGAAGTATTGGTCACGCCGATTCAATTAGCGAATATGACTGCAGCCATAGCCAACAGGGGTTGGTACTACACCCCACATGTGTTGAAAAAAGTGGATGGAAAAGCACGAATAGATGAGGCCTTTACACAAAAGCATCAGACGGGTATTGCCGACCGAAACTTTGAGCCGATTATCGAAGGGATGAAAGGGGTATACGATTATGGAACGGCCAGCATGATGCGTTTGAAAGACGTTGTGGCTTGCGGTAAGACTGGAACAGCGGAGAATTTTACTCGAATTAAAGGGAAGCGTGTTCAGTTGACTGATCACTCTATTTTCATTTCCTTTGCCCCCAAAGATGACCCTAAGATTGCCATTGCGGTCTTTGTGGAGAATGGGAGATGGGGATCGCGTTATGCTGCTCGGATCGCGAGTTTAATGATGGCCAAATACTTGGATGTGGAAGTAGTGGATAAAAGTATGGAAGAGTGGATATTGACACACGATCTGGAAGAGGAGTATAAAAAGGAATACAGTGGGGAAGATTTTAAAATTAATTTGTAAATGAGAAACGCAGCG
>JAJYSO010000128.1 GCA_021793535.1 Bacteroidota bacterium
CCCTCAATCCACTACTGTATTTCCAAATAGGTTCACCAGAAGCCTTTTCAACGTCATATTTATCGATTCCATTTTCAATTTGTTCATACGGTTCCGTTTCTTTAGGAAGATGACTTACTTTTTCAAGTGCCTCTTCAAGCGAACCTTGTGAAGAATACTCCTGAATGTCCCGGGGCAATGCGTCCATCTTTAGGACCTCCGACCGCCGTATGGCCGTTTCTAAAAACTTTTTTTCACCTGTGTATTTATATCCCATAAGAATGGGATGAATCGTAGCCAAGTAAGATTCATATTCATGCCCCCAGGGTGGAACATCCTGCAATCTTCTTGCATTTTCTACCAAGGCTGCCTTAATTTTATCAGGGTGCTTATTGGTAAAGTTTAAATATTGATCCAATCCATGAGAAGCATAGGCCTGCGCATAATCATAACGATCCCGAACCAGATTACCTTGTTGTTCCCCTTGCAGCACTAACATTTTCTGCACCCGAAAATCCAGTTCCTTTCCATACTTTTCATCCTTAGTCGCATTATATAACCAACTCAAGTTCCATACTGATAAGTAAAGTCGTCTACCCGTAATTCCATGTTCTCCCCAGTTTCTCCTCAAATAATGGTCTCCTGTCAATTGAGCTACTTCCAAACTTCTATTGTCTCCTGTCACAAAATAAGAGGTGATCCAACCCGGAGTCCAAACGTGTGCACTCAATTGCGAAATCCAATGCTGGGTCGAGTGTCTCCGCCCCATCCCAACATAAGGGCTTCCCGGTAAGGAATCCTTCTTAAATTTCCAATAATCCAATGCCGGATTTGAATCCCCCGTAAACTCAGTGTTTTTAGGCCAATGAATTTGATTGATATCCATAGAAAATCGACTAGAAGCCTCTGCTTGCCTATAGAGGTCTTTATTTCCCGTCCGCAGAAACTCCAACCACCACATAAAATCTTGCGCCGGTTCGTTACCTCCCCACTGATGCCATTCATCTGCATAAAAGTAGTTCTTCATCTCCCCAAAATCCCACATACCATACCATGGTTCCCAGTGCTGATTATAAAGCATCCACTGATACTTGTAAGCCAAGCTTCTTTGAAAAGCAGGATGTTTTTCATTGGCAACGGACAAGTCGCCAAAAACTTTGCTCATCGCATATTGCTCAGGGACAGCATGAGCTACTGGCGGGTCTAAAAAGTAATCCATAACCGTTTTAGACTCTCTTGCACCGTTATCTTTTTTGAAAAAATAAAACACATTCTCCGTTGTCTTTGCTACTCCTTGTGCAAAATTATCGAACTCATCTCCATCCACTACAGAGGAACTGTATCGGGCAAAACTCATCGGTTCTACATTGGGGCTCCAAGAAAAAGCATGAATGACATCTTCTGCCGCATTAACGTGTAATTCCTTGGGGTATTCTTGAAAAAAGTTTTTGACACCCACAGCTATTCCTTGTTTTGAATCACTGATTTCTATCCAGCCATCTGCTTTTGTCCCCACAGCCGTTTTTTGATCTCCTTTCTTGGTAAGCAATGCTTCAAAAGCCCCTTTTTGATGCACGTTGGAAGCCGACACCTTTAGCGGTGGCATCCTCGAAGGATTGTCACCAGTCTGCAGTATTCCAATCTCATCCTTACGTTGAAGTGCTGTTTTATAGGACTGCTCCTCCCCCTGCTCCCACCAATCACCCTTCTGATAAGTCGTCTTATACTGCAAGGGGTATTGGAGATGGTAATTTAAAGATAGCCCCATTTGCTTAATTTGATCTTTAGGTGTGGTCCACCTTGAATCATTCGCGCCGGCCAAAGAGTCCTCATTGATGATATCCTGATCGGCAGTAGCAATCATAGCGTGCTGTCCTTTTAATAGAGGGTGTTGTGTAGGCTGTCCGGTATACACGATCGTATTGAGTACGCGCAAATAAGTTTGTCCAGCGTAAGCATGTAGATGCATCTCAAATGGTGCTTCTTGCTTGTGATCATAATGATATATCCCCTCAATGTGCAAGACGGTATGCAAAGGTCCAGAACCTTTATCTGCCCGGACAAAAGTAATCTCGGCTTTAGAGAGGTCAATATCGTCACCGTCCACAATATCCAAAAAATTCCCTCTTCCATTATCCGGGCTATAGGCAATAACATCTTCTGAATCAAATTTTACTTCGTCGACAAACCCACCGATTCCCTTTCTTAAGCTAAATTCCATCGCTCCTGTATTTACGCGAATCCTACCCCCATCAACCCAGTGATTCGAAACGGTTATTTTATCCGTCTTCGGTGTTTGATGCTCAATACCCTCTCCATATTCCAATGTATATTGTCCCTGTCCATTGGAAAAGATAAAAACCCATATCCATTGAATGCCATTATCGGCAGGCTCCCAGGTATTGACTTGTGTAATTTGAGAAGGAATGACTTTTCCCGCTTGGTCCTTTATCTGTACGTTATTTGGAGAGAACAACTGCCCCTTGGGAAAGGGGATACCAAAGGTTAAAGGAGCCCCTGGTCGATCTTCTTCCACAGAAAGCTTTACCTGATGAACTTTTTCCCCTCCGAACTGAGGCTTTGCCACAGCCCTACCCCCTGTCGAGCATAAAAGGGCAATTAAAATAATGAGAAACGCAAAAGTCAAGTTATCCTCTCTCGGGCCTCTACTGGATTGACGATTAAACAATTTAAGTGAAAATTGGTAGAAGTTCATAGGTAAGTAAGTTTGAGATATAACTCCTTTTCGGAATACCGTTAGCAATAAATTATTTAGGATTTTGATTTTTGAATGGTTTTGTTACGCACAATTGGTTTTGCCCAAAAGCTAATGCTTAGAATGTATCCGAGCGTAATAAAAATAAAGAGCATTCCCGTCTTTAAGGTCGTGACATCGCTAATTCCACCAATGAGCAATTGTATAACCGCTCCACCGGCAATACCCGACATGAGAATACCCGCGAAAGAACCGTGGTGTTTATCAACTGAATTAAGACCGAGAGAAACAATCGAAGGATACATTACAGAAAGAGAAAATCCCGTAATTGGAAGGCACCATAAGGCTATATCATGACTTCCAAAAATACCAAGCGCTAAGAAAACAAGGGCCGAAAGAGTAAACCACCTCAACACTAATTTGCTATCAAAGAGTCGCATGCAGATCAGACCAAAAAGCCCTCCAATTGTCATTAATAACCAAAAATAGGATACCGCATCGGCCCCTGCTGTATCAGGATCAACGCCGTGATAGACACTTAAAAACTTGGACATCCAAAACGAGATTCCCTGTTCAGTACCTACGTAAGCAAAAATCCCCAAGAAATACAAGATGACATACTTATTCTTAAGTAACTCCATAAAACTGACTTTTGATCCCACCCTCTCATCAGATTTTAAAGTTATTTTGGGGAATTTTGTCAGAGCCACCAATACAATCATCAATAAACTAATCAAGGCAAATACCCAATATACGGAAATCCAGGAAAGTGATTCGGGAACCATTTGACTCAAAAGATTAACCAAGGGCTTTTCAGTATTTCCGGCATCTATATTCTTAACCAGATAAGAGTACATTTGAGGGCTTACAAAAGAAGCTAACCCAAATATCAACTGTGCCATCACAGAAGTAAAGGCAAAATTTTCTTCACCTCCCGAGACCCGTAACAACGGGTTGATCACTACCTGCAATACAGCCATCCCCGTTCCTATGATAAATAAGGAAGTGAAAAAACTAGTATAACTGGGAAATAATCCTACCATTATCGAGCCTAAAAGTGCGAGAAGAAAGGCAATGAGAATCATTTTTTTTCCACCAAATTTCTCAACCATAATGCCCGAAGGGATCGACATAATCCCATAGGCTATAAAAAAGGCAAAAGGTAAAAAACCGACCATTGTATCAGAAAGGTGGAAGCTCTCGGACACTTTAGGGTTAAGTGCTCCTAAAATATTAGTCAAAAAAGAAATCACGAAGAAGACCAAAAAGATAAGGCCCACGATCAAATGATTTCGGTCAGAAGTAGTTATTTTATTGCTCATGAATAGTAGTTACATAGATGTAAAAGAAAATATTTTTCTCTTTTGTGATGATCATCTCATTTCTTCGATCCGATCGAAATCATGCCACAACGCCACCGCACCTAAGATTCCGCTATGATCAAGCTCTGAAACAACAATCTTTAATTTTTTTAAGGAGTGCGTATAGGCAAACTTATGCAAACGCTCCCACATGGGTTTTTCAAACAAGTCAAATGCTTTTTTAACAGATCCTCCAAAAATAATAACTTGCGGGTCATAGGTATAAAGTACCATTTTTATCGCCTCTGCTAAATAGTATCCAAATTGAGTAAACCGATCTTGGGCAACTGGATCTCCGCTCCGTGCTTTCTCGTATACCGTTGTCCCGGTGGTCCGGTATAAATTTTCAAAGGATTGACCGCTGGCATAGTATTCATAGTTATGCTTTAGATAGGCTACCATCCCAAATTCTCCCGCACCGCAATTGGCACCCATATACAACCGGTCATGGATAATCACTCCTCCTCCTAGCCCCGTTCCTAAGGTAAGCCCCACTATATTTTCATATGCTTTGCCTTTGCCAAAGTACTTTTCGCCAAGAACAAAACAATTGGCGTCATTGTTTACCAATACCGGAACACCATACTTACTTTCAAGATGTGCTTTTAAAGGGACCTCTTTTAACGAAGGAATATTTTGCACATCATAAACAATTCCTGCTTTCACGTCCACCACACTGGGAACTCCAATCCCAATTCGGTCTACCTGATGCTCTTTAAATTGGTCAATTACCGAAAAAAGCGCTTTTAAGACTTCCGGTTCTGAAGCCGTTGAAGGGGTCAATTCCAATGCGGTTTTCATTAGCCGATCTCCTGTCACAAGTCCAGCCCGAATCTGAGTTCCTCCGAAATCTATACCCAATACTCCCATTGCTGTTCTTTTACTGATTCCCAAGGGCAATTAAGTTAGCAAACAACTTAAAGGCTCCCGCATTACCATTGGGTAATTGTCGGAAAAAGCCCAACCCGGTATACACATAATATCCTTTACCATATTTACCGACCAATAAGCTCCCCTTGAGTTCGTCATGACCTTTGTCATGCATCCCCAGAATAGGGGTTAAGGCGGGATCCCATTCATGACCAAAGTACAAGCCTCTTTCTTGGACCCAATTGTCAAAATCCTTATGGGTAATCTTATTAGGAATATTCATCACAGGGTGGTCTGGGGCCAGAAAATTAACCGCAGCCTTTTCATTGGTCACTCGATCCAAAGGAGCTGTTTTTAATTTAAATGGAGCTATTTTATCGGTCAACATTCCATAACTCTGGCTGTATTGTGTAATTAAAGTTCCGCCTTCTTTAACATAATCAAAGAGCACATCTTGATTAGCAATGAGGTCTTTATCCAAATTATAAATACGGATTCCGAGCACAACTGCATCATATTTTTGAAGCTCTTTCAAGCGTAGTCCCTTGGAAGGAATAATAGTTACATCGTATCCTATTTTTTCCAAACTGCTGGGCACATCATCTCCCGCTCCCATAATATAAGCGATTTTCTTTCCGACCGTTTTAACTTGAGCATTGTTGACTTTTACTTGCTCGGGCAAAACAACGGTTTGCGTGGGAATGTGGGCATAGTCGATAACGTGTACGTTAGCCGTATACTCTTTTCCATTTATAGCAGATTTAAAAACAGGAGTGATATAACCCTCACTTTCCACAGTTGAAGGTGGGGTTACTTTAAAGGGAATCGTTTTTTGAGCATCCTTATTTTTAAGCTCAAGTGCAATACTCTGAGGTTCTACTTTCCATCCTTCAGGCGCCTGTAAACGTAGCGTACCCTTTACATGGCTCGCATAGGCATTGACTTCAATCTGAAGTTCTTTTGCTTGGCCATCATTGAACATAAGCACGTGATCTTGTGCCATTAAAGAG
>JAJYSO010000129.1 GCA_021793535.1 Bacteroidota bacterium
TTCCGATCTGTGGCCAAGCCGTAAATAAATGTTTGCTGAACGAGTTTCTTATACACAAAGACGGGTTTCAGAGGGGGTTAAAAGTAGTATTTTTGATCGGCTTATTCAATCCCTTAGTGGAATATCTGGCCTGTGGTTGAATTTTAAAAAATATAAAGCGCTTTTGGTAGAAATACTTTAGGAAGGAAAAGGTAAATTTGGATCGCCAAATAAGCTCGATGTTATGCAACCGGTAAGAGAGACTACCTTAGAAATAGACCTTCATGCACTGACCCATAATTACAGGTATTTACGTGCTAAAATTCCTTCGACTACCAAGTTTATGGGAGTCGTTAAAGCCTATGCTTATGGTAGCGATGCGCAGCAGATCGCAAAGCGATTGTTAAAGGAAGGGGCCGAGTTTTTGGCCGTTTCCTACGCGGAGGAGGGCTTGGCCTTGCGACGCGCCGGTATTACCGCTCCGATTTTGGTTTTTCATCCTCAAAAGGTGCATTACTCAGCCCTCATCGCTCATCATTTAAGTCCTACTTTGTATAGCTTGCGTAGCTTACAGGAGTTTATTCAAGAAGCAACACTATCGAAGAAGGAGTACTATCCTGTACACCTCAATTTGAATACCGGGATGAATCGTTTGGGCCTTAATGAAGAGGAGTTGGATGCCGCACTGGAAATGATTAAAAAGACCAAGGCCATACAAATCGAAGGAATCTACTCGCATTTGGTGGCCAGTGAAGATCCAATGGAAAAGGCCTTTACCCGGTTGCAAATAGAACGCTTTGAGAGAGGGGCGCAGCATTTGATTCAGGGGCTACCCGCTGTTCCGCTCTTGCACCTTTGCAACACTTCCGGTATTTTAAATTACCCGGAAGCACACTTTGATATGGTACGTGCAGGAATAGGGCTGTATGGATATGGCAACAGCCCTGAGCAAGATCAGCATTTGATTCCGGTAGCTTCTTTAAAGGCCCCCATCACCCGTATTCATCAATTAAAAAAAGGAGATACCGTGGGGTATAATCGCAGGTACAAAGCGAAAGAGGACAGCCGGATAGCTGTACTGCCCTTGGGATATGCAGACGGATTGTACCGCGCTTACGGAAACGGTAAAGCAGCAGTATGGATACAAGGGAAATTAGCACCTTTGGTCGGGAATATCTGTATGGGGATGGCCATGGTAGAGGTGACTGCTATTCCTTGCGAAGAAGGTGATGAAGTCTTGGTTTTTGGCCCTGAGCATCCGGCACAAAGAACCGCCCGACAAGCCGGGACCATTTCTTATGAACTGATCACGGGGATTTCTCAACGGGTTAAACGCGTAATCAAGGATTAGGCTGTTGTTTGGCGGAGGCCAATTGGTTGGAGGAAAGCCCTTGTTTTAACAAGAAGTTAGTGGAAGAGTCCCGCTCAATTCCTTGAATTTTATTAACTTGCGGGAGCGAAAAAGAGAAGCACGAAAACGATAGTGAAAATTTGAATAAAACCTTTAAAAAGTTTAAAAATGAGTGAAGCAGTAAGCACTAAAAACGTAGCTGAAGAATTTGGAATCAAAGAGGCCTTGGAAATGCTCGGTGTTAAAGCCGAGAACGATGGGACAGCTATAGGCAGCCGCACCTTTGCAAGCGGTGAATATATTTCCTCTTATTCTCCGGTGGACGGAGCCTTGATTGGAAAAGTAAAGACAACGACAAAAGAAGATTATGAAAAGGTGGTGCAAGCTGCACAGGAAGCCTTTAAACAATGGCGAAAAGTGACCGCTCCCAAAAGAGGAGAAATTGTCCGTCAACTGAACATGGAACTGCGCCGCTTGAAAGAGCCACTTGGAAAATTGGTCTCTTATGAAATGGGAAAATCCTATCAAGAAGGATTGGGTGAAGTACAAGAAATGATTGACATTACGGATTTTGGACATGGATTATCACGTCAACTTTATGGATATACGATGAAGAGCGAACGTCCGGGACACCGCATGTACGATCAATATCACCCTATGGGGATTTTGGGATTGATTACTTCTTTTAACTTCCCGGTAGCCCCTTGGTCATGGAATACTGCCTTGGCTTGGGTATGTGGAGACGTCAGTATTTGGAAGGGATCAGAAAAGACTCCTTTGTGTGGGGTAGCTGCTCAAAATATTATTGCCAAAATATTAGATGATAACGATTTGCCACAGGGAATCTCTTGTATGATCACTGGGGATGCCCGTGTAGCACAATGGATGACCAACGACGAGCGCATTCCACTGATTTCAGCTACGGGTTCTACCAGAATGGGGAAAGCCGTTGCCAAAGACGTCGCTGCTCGTTTAGGGAAGTCGCTGCTAGAGTTAGGGGGTAATAATGCGATTATTGTGACCCCCAATGCCAATATTAAAAACACAGTTATCGGGTCTGTTTTCGGAGCTGTGGGAACGGCCGGTCAACGTTGTACAACCACCCGACGATTGATTGTTCATGAGGATATTTATGACAAGGTTAAAAATGCGTTAGTGGACGCCTACAAGCAATTGAAGATCGGTAATCCTTTGGATGTAAAAAATCATGTTGGGCCTTTAATTGATACGGGAGCGGTTGAGCTGTATGAGAATGCCTTGCAGGAAATTGAAAAAGAAGGCGGTAAGATCGTGGTTGAAGGAGGCGTGCTGGAAGGAGAAGGATATGGATCTGGATGCTATGTGAAACCCGTGATTGCTGAAGTAGAGAACAGTTTCAAGATTGTTCAAGAAGAAACCTTTGCGCCCATCTTGTACTTAATTAAGTATTCTGGTGAGGTGGAAAATGCCATTGAACTTCAAAATGGAGTCCGTCAAGGCCTATCTTCAGCGATCATGACTGATAGTCTACAGGAGGCTGAACGTTTCCTTTCTGCTGAAGGTTCCGATTGTGGGATTGCCAATGTAAATATTGGTACTTCCGGAGCAGAGATTGGAGGCGCTTTTGGCGGTGAGAAAGAAACCGGAGGTGGTCGTGAGTCTGGATCGGATGCATGGAAATTCTATATGCGTCGTCAAACCAATACCATTAATTACACCAGTGAGTTGCCTTTGGCACAAGGAGTGAAATTCGATTTGTAAGCGAGTACTTTCTCTTCTAGAAATACATATTATCCCTCAAAGCAATGCTTTGGGGGATTTTTTATGGAGGAGTGTAGGCCTGACACAAGTATAAGGGCTAAACCTATTTCTAAAAGTGTACAATAGCTTGGGATATCTGTCCCGAGGAGGGCAGGGCTTCAAGTGTTTTTACACCCTATTTGATGTGATACTTTTTAATTACCCACCATTTAACAGCTAAATAAAATGCACTCATTCCAATGAGTAGTCCTATTCCAAAGATCCATTGCATCTCAGGAGACCGGGCAGAGAAGTGAATGACCAATACCCCGACGATCAATTGAAAGAAGGCATAGATAGAGGCAATGACCAATTGGTTGAGGCCTACTTCATTAACTAAAAATTGAAAGAGGTGGGAGCGGTGGGGAAGCGTGATGTTTTCTCTTCTTCGAATACGTCTTAAAATGGTCCATACATTTTCAACTCCGTAAACACTTAAAAACAAAATAAAGATGGGGTTATAGGTACGGTAAATCAGAATGCTTAAACAGAATAAAATGATATAGGACATCCCTATACTGCCCACATCTCCTGCAAAACATTTGGCCCGATCCCTAAAGTTAAAGTAGGTAAACACGCCAACGGCAATAAAAGTATAATAGATGAGGTTGGAGTCGATCAGATGAAGCTTGTGGTTGGCATATCCAATAAGCCCTAAAACGACCAAGCTGTACAATGCGGTCATTCCGTTAATTCCATCCATGAAATTATAGGCGTTAATGGTACCGATTAAGATAATCAGTGCGGCCAATGGAATCCACACCGGTAGGTTCCAAGCGCCAATTTGATAGAAGAGGAGCAGGGTGCCGATAAACTGGACCAGCAGCCTAATGCGCCTGGACATCCCTTTTACATCATCCATAAAACTAACCAGGCTGAGCAGGGTAAGCCCTAAAAAGAACAGTGGGTAGTTGAAGCCAGAGAGTAGGAAATAGAAGAGTACGGCAATATAAAAAATTACTCCTCCTCCCAGCAAGGTATACTTGGAATGGGAGGATCGAGAATTGGGCCGATCGATTATTCTATATTTAAAGGCTATTTTAAAATAAAAGACCTCAATAAGGAATAACAGTACTGTGATGATTAGTAATTCCATGACGTTATTCGCGTCGAGTAAATCAATTGGTTAATTAGCTAGTGGATGATGGGTCCCTGCAAAAATACAGATTTTTTCGAATAGTTGTCTTTGGAATGATAAAATAGCGGAAAAAGAAGAATTCCAAAGTAAAAACAAAAATGGGTAACCCTTCTATAAGAGGCGATTAAAGTTAAAGATAGGGGATCAAAATGGACCTTTTAGAATACTTTTACTATACAAAAAACGGTTTTGAAAAAATACATTGGCGAGTTTTTCTTTTAATTATAAACGGGATCCTTTTCAAGATAGAGAGTGGGTTTCTGCATATACTCAGCGGAATAAATTATCTAGATATTCTGCCCGTGCATCAAGCCATGTTAAAAGTCGATCTAAATCTTTTTCTAGGTCACCCGTGGAGTCTCTCTTCCCCCAGATGTCATGGTCTTTCTTATAGGCTTGACTCACTTGTTCTGCGTATGCTTTGACATATGCTTTGAGTTCCTCAAAGTGATTTATTCTAAACCAGTCCCATCGGACTTTAAAAACAGCACGTATGTAAGGATCCTCCATGATACGATTGAAGAACTGGGTCCCAGGCGCATCTCCATATAGGAGTGCGCTATTTGCCGTTGAAAGCCTATAATGTTGTGTATTACTGTAACCGAATCCCCAATCAAAGTCCCAAATGATACCCATGTTATATTTTCCGTCCTTTTTCTTATTGATATAGGTGCTCTTAGGATGGCTTATTTCACTGTTCTTAGTTAATTGGTAGACCAGCATGTAATTAACAAAAGCGAAATGATCGAAGAGATCCAAATACCCATTGCGAGGAAAACTATCATCAAAAATTAAGTTTTCCAATTTTTCAAAATCTTCCTTAACTTCATGGAGTACTGCAAGCCCTTCTTCAGGACTCATGTCATCTGCTTTAGGGTATTGAAGCATAACAGGGAGTTGATATTTATCGGATTTGAACTTTAGAGGCTCATCAAAATAGCTGTCTAATTCCAATAACCAACCCTCCTCTCCGATATCGATTCTACCCTCTTTCACTTCTTTGTGTTCGGTAAAAGCATAAAATCCTTGGTATTCTCCATTTAACGTTACTTCTACAGGAATGATATGGTTGGTGTAGGGGATTCCTAGCATTTCACCCATTTTAAAGGGAACAGCGTTATAAAGCATGCTCCCATCTAAGTATTCGGCTAGTAGAATCCATTTTTTTGCTGGAACCAAGCCAAATAAGCCTTCTTTTGAGTCCAGTTTGAGTTTATAAGGCTTCTTGGGTAATGCCCAACTTGAATTACCTCGTCCCCTTATTCCAGTGCGCCCCTCAAAATCTTTATGGATTTCCTTTCCATCAATTTTTAAATCCGCAGTGATATAATTATCCTTAGAGGTAATTTTTTCGTCGTTTTCTGTTTGGATGTACAGGTGTGGGATTTCTGGAATGAGCTCGATTTGTATTGCGTATTCTTTTATACTGCCATCTTCGGCCTTGAGCTGATAAATAAGGTTTTCTGAAAAGTCATTTTCTGTACCCCCTGATTTTTGAGGTACACCATTTATCAGTAGTTCCTTTCCTTTGAAGTCGAAAGAAGCGATTAGATCTTTTTGATTTGTTAGCCCGGGCAATGCCAAACGGATAGAT
>JAJYSO010000130.1 GCA_021793535.1 Bacteroidota bacterium
AGGATTAGCATACGCAAAAGAAATTGGAAAGCCCATCATGTTGGATTTTACCGGCGCTGCTTGCGTGAATTGTCGAAAAATGGAGGATAGGGTATGGAGCGATAAGCAAGTAAAATCCATTCTTGAAAAGGAAGTGGTTTTGATCTCCCTTTATGTAGATATTGATGACAAGCTACCCGAGGATCAACAATACACCAGTGAAGTAACGGGTCGTCGTATTCGGACGGTGGGAAATAAATGGAGTGATTTTCAAATTAAGAATTATAAAGTGAATGCTCAACCTTATTACGTTATGGTAAATCCCTACAATGGACAGGACCTGAATGCTCCGGTGGGTTATGTTCCCGATGTCGAAAAATACTCCGCATGGTTAAAAGAAGGGATAGGAATTTTTGAAGTTTATGCGGCCGACCAGAAAGATCAGATTTCGACCTCCGTTTCCCGTAATTAAAAGGAAGTGAAGACATTCACTTGTACTCCTTTTTACACATGGGGATGCAAACGGAGTCTCCCCTAATTATTTTACCAAAAAAAATATGCAACGATAAACTATGTTGAATTTAGGTGAATATCAAGAATTACTCATAAAACGTCAAGCACCTCCGGGGCTATATTTAATAGATGAGGAGGACAATGAAGTGCTCTTGCCCAATAAATATGTTCCGGAAGACTTTGAAATCGGAGCGCCCCTGGAAGTCTTTGTGTATTTGGACCATGAAGAACGACCGGTATGTACCACCTTACACCCTTTTATCACTAAAGGAGACTTTGCCTATTTGAGATGTGCAGAGACGACAGATTTTGGTGCCTTTTTGGATTGGGGACTTGAAAAGCATTTGTTTGTGTCTTTTAAAGAACAACCTTATCCCATGAAAAAGGGGATGTGGTATCTGGTATACTGCTATTTAGATCAAGAGACTGACCGTTTAGCGGCTTCGGCAAAGGTGAATCATTTTATTGACAACACGCAGATGACGATAGAGCCTTTTGAAAAGGTAGATTTAATAGTATCGAACCGTACGGATTTAGGCTATAATGTTATTATTAATAAAAGACATTTGGGGTTGGTATATCATTCCTCTATCCATCAGGATCTTCATACCGGTGATCAACTTGTCGGTTGGATAGAGCGAATTCGGGCCGATCATAAAGTGGATGTGGTGCTTCAACGGCCGGGATACCGCAGTATTGAACCCAACGCTGATCGTGTAATGGCCGTATTAGAACAAAAAGAAGGATTTTTGCCGTTACATGATAAATCCTCACCAGAGGAGATTCAGGAAGCTGTACAAATGAGTAAAAAAAGCTTTAAACGAGCGATCGGTATGCTCTATAAGAACAGGAAGATAAAGATTGTGCCACAGGAGGGGATTTACCTGCGGTAAAAATAAGGGTAAGCAGGGCGGTTGTAGTAAGAATTATAGTACCAGGGTTGGTAGTAATTGTGGTATGGTCGGATAAAGGGTTGGGGAACCTCTTTCAAAGCTTCGTTGCGCGTACCTCCGTCGGGAGCCCGTTTACCGAAGTCTATACCATAAGGCCTGCCATTTTCTTGGTCTTGTTCGAGAAAAACCCTACTCTGCGATATGATTTGAGCGACTTGCCGAGCCGTGTTCACAGATCGGATTCGCGCCTTTCGATGCTCTTCTTTAGCTTTTGAAATGGCTAAGATGTCCAATTTTTTGTTCTGGTCTTGCTCTGGGCGGATATTCACTAGATAAAGGGGAACGGCAAAGCGGTTGAGGGCGAAGGGCCCGGAAACGCCTCGTTCTATGGTTAATGGAAATAGTTTGGCCGCAATTTCTTTTGTACTTTCCTGTTGCCGATTCTCTGAAGGGATGGAGCGATTGCCTTCCCTTAATTCCTGGCTGAGCAGGCCGAAGGGCAGAAAACAGAAAAATAAGTAAATCAACAGCTTTTTCATAACTTTTAAGATAGCAAAAAGTATGCAAAACTAGTGGTAAAAGTACATCATTCTATAAAAATAGGCTCTCCTAAAAATTTTGGCTTTTTATGAAAGGCAATATCCACATAGGATTTTGCTCTGGCTAAAAATTCACGCCAATATACTTTTGACCATTGTTCAGGGTCTTTAGCGTTAAAACCTATGACGCTTATCCCGTTTTTTTCAGCAATATATATGGCCCGTTCATTTTGGAATTTTTGGGAGATCACCGTAAAACTTTCTTGTCCGAATACTAAATGGGCACGAATCACAGAGTCCAATGTACGAAAGCCTGCGTAATCCAGCACAATTCTATCTTCGGGAATTCCCTTTTTTAAAAGCGCTTTTTTAAAGTCTCGAGGCTCGTTATAGCTGACGTGTCTATTGTCTCCGCTAACCAAAATATAGTCGATTTTGTGCATGCGAAAAAGGAATACGGCAGCGTCTATTCTGTTCTTGAAAAAGGGGTTGATCCCTCCTCCTTTTAAGTACTGGGCTGTACCCAATAATAAACCCACTTTGTTTTTAGGGATCTCTGAAGCGAAGGAGTACAGTTTTTTATCTGCAACCTGTTTGATATGCCAATTGGTATAGCTTATAAATCCAATAGTGAATATAATGGCAGCAATGAAACAATAGATGACACGCTTCATGAATGGGTTTACCCTAATAGGTGAAGAACAAATTTAGATATAATAATAAGCAATGCTGTGAAAGATAGAGTATTTAACTATTTTGAATCTTTAAAGTCTTTGAATTGGAACTGAAAAATCTTAGCCTCTTCCTTAAACTTTACCCTATCGCTCGGAAACAACTTCTCTAAATGTTTCCCCCGAATGAGTTCTTCCGGGGTATCGTTTAGGATTTTTCCATCGTGAAGAAGGATGATCTTATCACAAATCTGCATGGCCATGTTCAGTTCGTGTGTAGCGAGTAGGATTACTTTCTTTTGCTGACTGGCAACCTGCTTTAACAGGTTAAAAACCTGAAATTTAAAGTGAAGGTCCAAGTGATTGGTCGGTTCGTCCAAAAGGATGATATCGGTGTTTTGTGCAAGTGCCCTTGCAATGAATACCTTTTGTAATTGCCCGTCGCTAAGCTCAGCACATTTGCGATGACTGAGTGCTGAAATATGCATTTGAGAAAGAGCATCGTTGATGTTGCTTTTGTCTTTGTCGCTGAGAATACCCAACCAGTTGTTGTGAGGGAATCTCCCTAAGGAAACGAGTTCTTTAACGGTGAGGTTCTCTGAAAAGGAGGGATGTGTGAGTACGACACTGAGCTCCTTGGCAAATTCTTTTGCCGAAAAAGAGACACTGTCTTTGCCCTGTATGAAAACCTGTCCTCTTACAGGGGGGATTTCTTTGGAAAGGGTTTTTAACAAAGTGGATTTTCCAGATCCATTGATGCCAAAAATTCCGATCAGCTCTCCTTTGTCAAAAGACAGTTGGATATTGCTAAAGAGAGGCTTTTTGGAGTAGCCAATGCTCAAAGCTTTAGTAGATAGGGCGGCAGGAAGGGGCTTGGTATCCATTGTTCTAAAAATTTAGTTTTCTCTTTCGGAGTAATAACCAAATGACTACTGGAGCTCCAAACAAGGAGGTTACGGCATTAATGGGTAAAATATGTTGGCTCCCGGGAAGTTGGGCGATACTGTCACAAACTACCATTAATAGAGCGCCATAGACCATTACATTTGGCACTAAGATAAAGTGGTTGCTTGTCGGGATAAAGGACCTTACCAAATGAGGTACGGCCAAACCCACAAAAGCAATGGGCCCGACAAATGCAGTGATGCTACCGGTGATAAAACTGGTGGCTACAATCACTAACCAACGGTTTCGGATCACGTTCACTCCCATACTTTGTGCATATTTTTCTCCCAGTAACAACGCGTTCAGGTTTTTTAAGCAAAATAGTCCTATACCTATACCCATTATCCAGAACAACAGTAAAACCTTAAGGTCGACAGAAGATAGGTTTCCCAAGCTTCCAAAGGTCCAGAATACGAAGCGTTGTAAGAGTTCTGAAGAACTGAAATAGGAAAGTACGGTGACCACGGAACCGGTCAGAGCGGCAAACATGATACCGACAATAAGGAGTTTCATCGTATTTTTTAATCGAAATGCAGCCGCTACAATGGCCAGCATGACCATTAAGCTGCCCACACTGGCCGCGATAGGTAGGCCCCAATGTGAAGATAAGAGATTTCCTGTGGAGATACCCAGCGCTCCCCCGCCCATAATAAGGAGTGCAACTCCGAGGCTTGCTCCGCTGCTCAGCCCCAGAACGTAAGGGCCTGCCATGGGATTTTGAAAAAGGGTCTGCATGAAAAGCCCACTCAACCCTAAACCTGAGCCGACTAAGAGCGCAACGATTACTTTAGGCAACCGGTAATTGAGGATAATGTATTCCCAAGTATACTCTGTGGAGGCTGTCGAACCCTGAAATAGTATTTTAAGGGTATCCGAAAGAGGGATGGGAACAGAACCGAGATTTAGATTTGCGATACTGACAAAACCTAGGCTTATAAGCCCGATTATACCATAAATAAGCCCTCGGTTTCCTTTCATTTTAGCGCCTGATAAAAAGAAGGTTTGTAGTTTTTAGGGAGCAACTCAGGGTGAAAAATATGGATGAGGTCTTTTAGGATTAAGTCGGGGCGACTCGGCCCATATTCGAAGTATAGCATTCCTCCGGTAGCTCCTTTTTTGGAAGTGTAGTTATAAATGTGCTTTTTTTGAAAAGCTTTGAACTGAAGGTAGTGTTTAGACTTATTCTTCATCTCCTCGAGGTCTGAAAAATAACTTGGATTGATCCAAATATCGGCATCTTTTGCGGTGTTGAATACGGACTCGAAAGAAAGTGCTACGCTCTCCGTGTTTTTTAAATTTTCATATACATAAGCTCCCCCTGCATCATCAATAAGGCGAGCACTCCAACTCTCTCCACCTGGCACGTACCATACGTCTCTATACAAGGCACCGGATAATACCTCAGGGCGTTTTATCCCATCAGGCACCAGTTCTTTGGCCGATTGATAGTCCGTTTCTATTTTTTTAAAAATATGCTCGGCCCTTTCGGTTTTGTCAAAGAGTGCCCCGTATACTTTTATCCATTCTGCTTTACCCAGTGGACTTTCTTCTCGCCAATCCATATTATACAAGATGGGGATTCCCACTTGTGAAATATTTTTATAGCCTGAATGCTGGTCGATAGAGAACCCCATTAAAAGGTCCGGCTGCAGGCTGAGGAGTAATTCAAAATTAATATTTTCGTTTTCTCCCAATTCCGTTATTTTATGTTGCGAAATTCGTTCACGGATTTCAGGGGAAGAGATGTAATCGAGGTGAGGGAACCCCACCAGGCTTTTTTCTTCCCCTAATGCTACCAATGGGGGAATATGTGTGGTGGAAGTTGCCACGAGGGTTTGAATAGGAATCTGTAGTTTATAGTCGTACTTGATGGAGCGGGGTACTTTTGCATGTGGTTTGGCTAAAAGATAGGTGTAAAGCGTATGTACACTGTCCTTGAAGGACTGAATCTTTAGCAGTTGAAAATTTTTATAATTCAAGATGGAAAATCCCTTGGCATAGCTAGTTGATACCGTATCCACTTGTTGTTCGAACCTATTGTGGACTGTCTGCTTTTTGTTGCAAGAGAGCAAAAGAAGAAAACCAATGACGATAAGCCTTTTCATTGAAGGACATGTTTTTTCAAAAATACGTAAAAGTAAGAATTGCACCCGAAACTCCTTGACATATTCTGCGATTTCCAAGGTGGACTCTTTCTAGACTAAAAAATGATGTGGCTAAGGGATTACCACAGATTGATCAATCACTTCTTGAATAGTGATTTGAA